>NZ_JBMDWE010000022.1:0-74297 GCF_053579655.1 Gelidibacter sp.
CAATCCAGAGAAGCACAATCCAGAGAAGCACAATCCAGAGAAGCGCAATCCAGAGAAGCACAATCAAGAGAAGCTACTGTCAACCATGCTCAACAGGAACAAAGAGTCCGCGCATTGCCAGAATACAAAGCGCCTCAAAATACCTTTAGATCGGGAGAACGTGCACAAAGAGCACCTAGTTCTAGAGCGCCAAGTTCTAACAGAAGACGAAATAAAATGCTAAGACAAGGACATGCCAATGGTTTACATATAATATTTTATAAAGATGAAAAATTCAACAGGTTTCAGAGTTTTATGGTTAATGGCGGGAATGTTCTTTATAACCAACATCGCCTTATGCCAACAAGAGGTTTCAAATGAAATTTCTTATAAAGTTGATTTTGGGCCCGTGTATCCGATTGAAGGAACTAGCAGTTCCATAACAGGAAAAGCTGCCCTAAATGACAAGACCGGTGCGTTTGAACAATTAAGCTTTGATGTGGATGTCAACACTTTTATTGGCATAAATTCAGGCTATTTAGGATGGATTAGCAATAGTTGGAAAAATCCAGACATGAAATTTACCAGCACATCCATTGCCAAAAAAGGAAATGACCTCATGGTGGACGGCCGACTTGAATTTAGACGAAGAACATCTTTCGTCCAAGTTAGGATGACTCAAAAGACCATTGGGACTACTATCATTTTATCGGGAGATTTCACGTTAAATACCAGTGATTTTTTTATCATAGCACCGCATCGCGATTTGGTGCCCACTTGGATTCCTTTCAAAGTGACTTTAGTTTTTGACAGCGTGAAGTTAAAAGAATGATTAGTTGTCATTTAATCCACTACTGAAAAGAAAGTCCTGTTAGATATGTACTGAAATACCAAAAAAAAATATAACAAGATATTTCAAGTCTCGAAAATAGAACCCTATTTGAACCGATTAAAAAATTGCCCTATGAATGAGGATGTAGATAATCTCTTGAAAGAAAAACTTGAAACCATGTATTTCCAGACCAAAGAATGGATAGAGGATATGGAATTTTATGAAATAGAATTTAATTTTTTAAACACCCTAATCTCAGATAGAATAGATACAACGACCACAGAGGATTTAGACCATAAGAATTTGTTTCGAAAAATGGATTTACTGCTTTTTAAGTTGTCTGATGAAGTTATATTTCAATTGAAAGAACATCTCAAAACACTATCTCATCTTTTGGATCCCATTGACCTATCTAATAATGATGAATGTGCAAAAGAACACAGTCGACTTTTAGATAAAATGATGCAAATTAAAATAGGTGTAAAAAAACTTAAAAAAGCCTTGTTCAAATACCTCAAAAATCATCCGTTCAAATTTGATTTAGATCGTTTTATAAAGGATTTGTAGAATTTTAACCAATTAAAAATGAAAATCAAGCTATTTTTTGTATTAGTCGTTTTTATGATTACACATTCAAATTCCCAAAACGACTATGATGTCCTTGAGCAAAACCTGCCTTATAATAAGTTAGCCACAAGTTTTACCATTAATGTGGTAGGCGCTGGCGAAAGTTTGGCTATGTATACTTGGCAGAAATTTATTGAAAAGCATAAAGGAACCACCTATGTGATTTCCTATGGCGAAGGAGATATTGAGTTGGAAAGTGAACACGTTGCATTTCCCTTATTGAATGATCAATTAGTGACCATACATTCAAGATTTTCGCCCAATCATACCGAAACAGGGGTGATGATGACCATTTGGATTCAATTGAGTGATGGTACGTATTACTCCACCAAATCGGACCCAGAATCTGGTAAGAAAATCAAAAATTGGCTGCTCGCTTTTCATCAGGAATTGAAGCAGTTAAATCGTACACACTAAAGTTATACTAATGTTAGCGGCAAGGCTGGCGGACTTCAAAGCGACATCATTAAAAATAAAACAATGATTAATAATTAAAAATTATTGATGTCCGGTTAAAAATTTCGTCGTCCTTCAAAAGAAAATACTGATAAAGGATTTTAAACGTTTTGTTCGTTAATGTCATCATTTTTCATTTTTGGGAAATGCTACCCAAATACTAATTTCCTGGTAATTATAAATTTATAAAATCGAGGTTTTAAGTGTTTTGCGGTTTTTGTCTTGATTCTTGGTTCTAACAGCGAAGCGGCGGTTACTGAGCTTGTCGAAGTGTCTTGATTCTTTTCCCGGACAATACTGATTAAAAAGATAATGCCATGATTAAAGTTTCAGAAATAGCCCCAGATGTATATCGAATTTCCGTATTCGTGCCAGAAATTAATTTACAGTTTAATCATTTTTTAATTAAGGATGATGAACCTATGCTCTATCACGCTGGAATGAGACAAATGTTTCCTGCAGTCCTGGAAGCTGTGAGCAAAATCATTTCTCCATCTCTGCTTAGGTGGATTGGGTTTAGTCATTTTGAGGTAGATGAATGCGGAGCACTTAATGAATGGTTGCAAGTAGCCCCAAATGCTAAAGCTGTATGCAGTGAAGCAGGTGCAATTGTCAATATGAAGGACTTCGCAATAAGGCCGGCCTATGCAATGGCAGGGAATGCTGTTCTAAGTACAGGAAAATATAATTATCGTTTTATTAGAACTCCTCACTTACCTCACGGTTGGGATGCAGGCGTAATGTTCGAAGAGACAAATAAAACTTTGTTGTGCTCAGACTTATTCCATCAAAATGGAAATGTAGCTGATATTACCGATAAGGACATTTTAGGTTCACATAAGAATTCGATGATTGAATTTGAACAAGGACCTTTAATGGAATATACACCTTATACCCATCATACCGCAAAACTACTTTATTCATTGGCAGACCTTAAACCAAAAACACTTGCAGTAATGCATGGCTCCTCATTCTATGGTGATTGCAGTCAGGCATTAATAGATCTTAATTTTGTAATGAAAGAGATTTGGGGGAATGAGGATAAGTAGAAATAAATCAATTGATCAAAGCTTTTACAAAAGCCCAGTCGCTAACTAAATGTATTTGAACATTGCGGGGTGCAGTTTAAATTTCTATTTTAGTTTTCAAACAATGTTTTCTTATGTTTTACAGTTTACTTTTTCAAAGCCCGCAACGTCACATACACAAACGTTAGCGGTCATTGTAAAATTACACCTTGGAGTATCAATAGACAGAATTTCGCTCATGGAACAACTTAAATAAAATGATTATGCCAGAATTAGCAGTATCAGAATATGAGATTTTATTAATCTATAATCCCAACAGCCCAACAGGTTCGCAAACTTTAAGTTATGCCAAAGGCGAAGGCTATCCTTTGCGCGATGTGGATGTTCTTCAACATCAATTTACAGGAACACAACTAGAGGAATTGGCCGATCGGCTGAACGTCAATATCGATGGTTTGGTGAACAAGGATCATCCAGATTTTAAAAACTATAAGGACAACGATTTCTCCGATGATGATTGGATCAAGATTTTGTGTAAAAACCCGCAACTCATCAAAGAGCCGATAGCCATCCGCGGGCATCAAGCGATGTTTGTAAAAACACCCAGTGATTTGTCACGGCTTTAGAATCGAACGCTCATCAACTATTTTCCAGTATTTGATTAATTCGAAAGTAGAGGTAACTTATTATTAGGATTTAGTGGTCTTAAAATTGTTGACACAAATTACACGAATTTTCACAAATTCATTCGCCTAAGTGTACCGTTTGGCTAAAGCTCTTTACTTTTGTTGTTTTTTCTGACCCCCAGCTGAAGCAAGGGGGTATTCAAAATTCAATGAAATTCTACAATGGCAAAAGACTTTCAGTCTATTTTAAAAAATCATTCTTTCCGAATCAATTGCAAGGCATCTAAACGTACACGTGCATTTTTTATGAGTGTTTCTAAGATCGCACGTTCTTCAATGGCCAACTCAATCTCTTCGGTTCTGATGTCTTTGTTTTTTGTTTTCAAAGTTTTAAGCCGTTCAATTTCATGATCGAGTTTGAGTGTCATCTGTTGTAAACCCTTTGCAATTTCTTTTTCTCCCAGTTCTTTTGCGATTTTTGATGCTGATGAAATCATATTTGGTAAAATGATATTTGCTAAAGTGTCATTTTCTAATAAGGCATCGATATTGCTTGGCATTAAATTTTTGTTGAGCATGTCAACCGAATAGCGGTCGGTCACTTCTTTTCCTGTATGGTCTACGATGATGCGTAGTGGCGTATGCGGAAGAAAACGGTCAATGTCAATGCTTTGTTTGCCTGATGTTTCCAACACAAAAATCAATTCCAATAGCAGGGCAGGAGAGCCGGTGCCTCGAATAACGCCATTGCTAGCACTTCCCGTGGTTGAACTGAGCACCATGTCAATCGCCCCTGTGGTCATGGGATGATCCCAACTTAAAAAGCTCACATCTTCTCGGCTAAGCGAGCGTTTTCTATCGAACGTCACCTGGATGCCTTCTTGCGGAATGGACGGAAATATTTCCGAGTTAAAAGAAGCCGGATGTAATAAATAAGTACGGGCGGCAAGATCTTCCATCTCCACATTAAAATGGTCAAATACTTCGGTTAAATAATTTTCAAGCGTGGTATCTTTATCTTCGGCTTGAATTTGTTGAATCAATTTTTTAGAGACTTTCGGTCGGAAGGAATTCATCTCCAATAATCGATCACGTCCTTCGGCAAGATCTTTCTTAAGTTTATTTTGAAAGTTTACGGTTTCGGTAATCAATATGTCGAGTTCGGAATTGACATCTTCAAAAGAAGATGTTTTAGCAATATCCAATAAGCGATCACTAAATAATTTAGAAATTAAGTTGCCACCTTCGAGGTTGGTATTAAAGGCATTCAAACCTTCATGATACCATCTTACAAGCAGGCTCTGTGGACTTCCAACAAGATAGGGCATATGAATGTGGATGTCTTTTTTCTGACCGATACGGTCCAAACGCCCGATGCGTTGCTCTAATAATTCGGGATGAAAAGGCACGTCAAATAGTACGAGATGGTGTGCAAATTGAAAATTTCGACCTTCACTTCCTATTTCTGAGCAGAGGAGAATTTGTGCACTATCATGTTCGGCAAACCAAGCGGCGTTTCTATCGCGTTGTACGAGTGTGAGGTCTTCATGAAAAACGCCAACATTCATGTTGATGGCTTTACTTATGGCCGATTCCAAAGCCAAAACTTTTTCTTTAGAAGTACAAATAAGTAAGATTTTCTCAGGATAGATGTCCTCCATTTTATTTAAAACCCACGCCACGCGAGGATCTTTATCAAAGTCAAATTCCTGTTCTGCTTTTATTTCTGAAGCCAGTTCCATATCCGAATTAAACTCATCCGTAACACGCTCCATCCAAAGACTGTGATTTTCTTCAACTTCAATCGGAATGACATTAGCGATGCGTTTAGGAAATCCGCTCATCGCCAAGCGCGTATTTCGAAATAAAACACGACCTGGTCCATGTTGGTCGAGCAAATCTTCAATAAGATTATGCTTTGCGAGGTCATTGTTTTTAGCTAATGCAGCAATTCGGTCTTTCGGAAATAGAGCTTCTAATTGCTTTTTATCCTTCGGTTTTAAATCTTCTCCTGAAGATAGCTTTTCAACCAACGTAGCAATGTCTTTAGTGCCTTCAGATTCTTTTATAAAATCATTGTAATTATGATAGCGGATAGGATCGAGTAATCGCAATCGCGCAAAATGACTTTCTACACCTAATTGTTCCGGCGTCGCAGTAAGCAACAGCAATCCTTTGGCCACTTGGCTCAATAATTCAACAATAGCATACTCCGGACTTACTTTATCAACGGACCATTCCAGATGATGTGCTTCGTCAACTACAAGCATGTCCCAATCGGCAGAAATGGCTTGTTGCGCGCGTTTTTGCGAACCGGCCAAAAACTCAGTACTGCAAATAATAAGCTGATTATCTAAAAATGGATTGCCATCGGGCGCGCTTTCTTCCAAAGAAACACAACGCTCTTCATCAAAAATATTAAACCACAAGTTGAATTTTCGCAATACCTCCACAAACCACTGATGTACGAGCGATTCAGGAACAAGAATAAGCACCCTTGAAATACGTCCCGTGACCAATAAACGATGCAAAATCAAACAAGCTTCAATGGTTTTACCAAGTCCAACTTGGTCTGATAACAAAACACGCGGGGCAAATCGTGAACTTACTTCATGAGCAATATAAAGTTGATGTGGAATTAAATCAATTTTACCACCCACAAAGCCATGAACCGGAGATGTCCGTCTGTTATAATTGTGATAAAGCGTTTCTCTACGCAATGCGAAGAGTTCAGGTGAGTCTACATCGCCCATAAAAAGACGATCATCCACGTTATGGGTTATGGTTCCACCAGCAATTTCCGATTCGTGCAGCTTTCGGTCGCTTCCATAATATACGTAAAGTCCATCTACGACTTTCACGTGTTCAATGAGCATGGATTGTCCTTGTTGATCGACAATGGAATCTCCAGATTTAAAAATTGTTCGGCGTAAAGGCGCACTTTCTGTGGCATACAGTCGCGTTTCGTCTGCTACGGGAAAATACATCTGTATTTTTCCTTTGGTTACTTCTGTGACGATGCCTAGTCCAAGTTCAGGTTCTCCAGAACTGGTATATCTTTGATCAGGAAAAAATTCTCCCATATAGTATGTTTCTTGTTTAGTTGAATGCCGAAATTCTAAGCGGCAAAGTTACTTCATTTTAAAAGAAGGAACGTTTCGATTTAGGAATAGCTTAGAGTTTTAGCTCAGGGCAAGCATGAATAACTCTGAGCTTTAGGTCGGAGAGTCATGGTATAGAAGTAAAGTAGGCCTCAACCAAATGCTGCCTAAAAGAGGTGTTTGGTTAAAGCCTTTTGTCTTTTTTTGTCTCCCAGTTTAAGCTGAGAATTATTCGCAAATGCCATCTGGCGTACAACTTTGTCCTTGCGTAATATCTAGTTTAGTTACAGGATTTTTTTCTCTCCATTCTGAAAAGGATTTCTCCAGGCTTTCCAAAAATGCCTGTGGTGGTTGTGCGCCTGATACCGCATATTTTCGATCCAGTACAAAAAACGGAACGCCCTGAACCCCTATTTGCTGAGCTTCCTGAACATCGTGATTTACTTGAGCAGCATATTTTTCATCTGTAAAAGCGGTTTTAATTTCGGTTTCATCCAAGCCGATGTCTTTGCCTATTTGAGTTAAAGTATCTAAATCGGCTATGTTTTTTGCTTCTGTAAAAAAAGCATGAAATAAATATTCTTCCGCCTGGTCTCCCAAACCTTTGGTTTTGGAAAATTGGATAAACTTATGAGCGTTTAATGAATTCACGATGACCGATTTATCTAAATAGTAGTCCAATCCAACTTTTTTGGCTGTTTGGGTCACATTGTTTAACATACCTTTTACTTGCTCAGCAGTCATTCCTTTGCGTTTCACAAGATATTGCTGGTAATCTTCCGTTACTGATTCAGGAAAAGCAGGATCTAATTGGTAGCTTTTCCAGATGATTTCGATATGATTTTTATGTGGAAATTGTTCAAGAGCGGTTTCAAGATTCCGCTTTCCAATATAGCAAAACGGACACATGACATCACTCCAAATTTCTATTTTCATTTTGTTTTTCATTATTTTTTTATTTACTGAATTTATATTTTCTTCTTGTAGATTATTGCTATTTGGTCGAGCTATGGCTAGGTTCATTACTTTGGATATCGAAAATCTTAATAAACCAGTTATAAAATTCACATTAGTGCAGAAACGACTTTGCATAAAGTTTACAAAATTGGCTGCTCAACTGTAGAGAGGTAAATGCTCACTTAAGAAAATCCTGCTACGTTTTGAGGTGTAGCAGGATTTTATAAGTAACACAAACCAATAAATTGCACACGGTGTTAGTGTGGAGTTTGTCAGAGTACCGTTCAGCTTATTTAGACTTCTTTAGTCTCTTTTCTGCCTTTTTTTCTTTTGGAGTTTTAGCAGCTTCTTTTTTAACGGCCTTTTTTGCGTCTTGACTTTTTGCCATGATATTTTCTTTTAAAGATTTATTCATTCAAATTTAAGGATAAATATCACAGGTTGCAGTTGCTTTATGATCGGTTGTGATTAAAAAGGGAATTTATGGTTATGCCTTCAAAAACATTTCTTTTTTAATCTTAAATATGAGTCGATTGAATCGGTTTTTATTGGCTAAAATTTTTTGACACCAATTACACGGATTTTCACGAATGGAATCGTCCTCTGAATGTTCAGACGGAAATTATTTACTATAAATTTCACGAATACAACAGACTTTCAATCTGTTTTAAAAAAACAGTCAAATGTAGGTGTGGTTGATTTCATAATTTGCACACCTCTTAAATTTAGATATTCTTGAATTCCCAAAAAGCGTTTTTTGGCAGTGGCGCCTCAAAGGTTTTTAATTCTTTCGAACCTGGGATTTCATAGGTTAATTTCCAGGCATGAAGACAAATGGAAAGTGGGAAATAATCTTGATCGGAGCCGTATTTTTCATCGCCAATAATAGGGAGTCCAATATTTGATAATTGCGCTCGTATTTGATGAAATCGGCCCGTGGTTGGTTTGACTTCCAAAAGATAACCAAACTCATTTTGGTCAATAACTTGATAGGAGAGTCGACAGTCCTGAGCGTCTTTTAATTTTGTTGGGAGGATTTCCGCTCTTTTTTCGGGATTATTTTTTACAAGAAAATTGATTAAAGAGCCTTTGTTTTTTGGCGGCCTATGAGATACAATTGCCAAGTAGGTTTTTTGAACTTTCCGGCTGCTAAAGAGATTGTTTAATTCTACTAAAATGCTTTTTTTCTTTGCAAAAATCAATAAGCCACTGGTCACGCGGTCTAATCGATGTGCTACGCCAACATAGGGTTTTCGAGTGTTTTTTAAGAGGTGTTCAAAAACTTGATCCTCAACCGTGTTTTTTTCAAAAGGACTTTTTTCGCTAATAAGTCCTGCCTTTTTGTTGACGACAATATAATCGTTGTTTTCATGTATTACTTGAAGGGGCGTCATTAGTGGTGTTTATTTTTAAACTTTAGAATGGGATTGTAATGGCAAAGAAACTCCGTTATGATCTATTTATCCAAGTTTAAGTCATTTAAATTAATTATGGCCAGGAAACCTGACAGCTTCTAAAAGTTTAGACACGAATTTCATGAATTTTCACGGACTTATTCGTACTCTGAGAAAGCAGACTCAAATTTTTTAGCATAAATCTCAAGAATACCAGACTTTCAGTCTGTTTTAAAATCCCCGTCAGAACATTTGTCGGGCTGGTATGGCACTTTAGTTAATAGTGATTTAATTTAAGAACGTTCTACTGTGCTATTTGCTTGCACTAAATGACGTTCATTGTGATAGACAATGACTCTAAAAGTATCTCCAAGTTTTAATTTAATCAAATTTGTGATACTTCTTGCTGTTTTGGTTTTGTTCAAATCGATGTTCCTTGATTTATCCAATAAGTTCAATAATTGTTCTTGTTGCGAGATAAAACGCGCGATTGTTGTTTTATTCCAGGTACTACCTGATGGGTTTTTATCCTTAAACGTCTTCATTTTATTCAGCTTCTCCTTTGGCAACATACTTTTCGCGAAATAATTACCTAAAACTCCAGATTTGAAGTTCTTTTTTGAAGTTGCTTTTGAACTTTCGATTTTCTTATTGATTTCTGGAATATAGAAATCGCCATATAAATTCAAATGTTCCAAACACTCCAAAATACTCCAATTGTTTGGTCGAGCTTTCCAATTAAGATTTATGGTTGAAAGCGTACTAAAATATTCAGCTTGGTTGATGTTTAACCGCGTTCTTTCGATCAAGTCCTGTATTAATTTTTCCGATGCTATGGTCATTGTTTTTTTTCTCAAAAATCGGTGTTATTCTTTGCGAAAACATTGATTTGGATTAAGATTTTTTGATTCTCGACAATGTTTCAGGCGTCATTCTCAATTAGGAGGCAATGTATTTTTGAGGATTTCTTGGAATAATTGTGGACTTCTTGCCAAAACTCTTTGATATCTTTCTAAAGGCGAAGAAGTCACAATATCGCGTTCTCTTTCCATATGTTGAAATATCAACTCTTCAAGTATGATATGCCGGATTTTTATGTTTTCTTCTGAATTTGATATGAAATCCATAAAAGTTGTTTTTTTATGACTATTAAAGTAATCTTTTTGATTGCTTAGATATATAAATCTGATGATTTTTCACTTATAAATGAATCCAAGGATGCAATAAAGTTTTCTTTATAGCCAAACCTGATTGTGTTTTCCTCAAATTCGTCCAAAACATAAATCCTGCATCTCGAAGTTTTTGCACAATAAAAAATTTATTTATGCTTTTGTTTTTTTAGATAGACTTTGGGGTCACTTGGATTTGTCCTCCAATGGCTTTTAGAACTTTCATTATCGTCGCAAATTGAGGTTTGGATCCTTCCGATAATGCTTTGTATAAACTCGGTCTGCTCAATCCAGTTTCCTCCGATATTTTTGTCATTCCTATCGCTTTTGCAATATGTCCGATGGCATTAATTATATCTGCATGATTTCCTTCTTCTAAAACGGTATTGAGATACTCTGCAATCATTTCTTTACTATCCAAATAATCTGCAATGTCAAATTTTGAGGTTTCCATTTTCTATTTATTTAATTTTCTCCAAATTTCTTTGGCTTTTGTAATGTCTTTTTGTTGAGTGGATTTATCGCCACCAATAAGTAAAATAATAATCTTTCCATCTTGTTCTTTGAAGTAAACTCTATAACCTTTCGCGAAATTTATTCGCATTTCCTGAATGCCGTCGCCAACAGGTTTGCAGTCTCCAAAATGTCCGTCGTTTTCTATTTTCTGAATTCTAAACAGGATTTTGGCTTTGGCCATGAGGTCTTTAAGCTTTCTTAGCCATTTGTCAAATTCAGTTGTTTTCTCGATAAAGAACATAATTACTGTATCTACTTGGAGACAAATTTACGTTATTTTATTGAGTAAGTTAAGTAATGTTTGAGTTTTATTAGAATGGTTTTGAAGATTTTATTTTGTCAGATTGACTTTGGAATCGATCGGTTTAACTGGTCTTAAATTTATAAGACTACTTTGTGTTAAGCACTAGATCACTTCTATTCAACTTTTAATTCAATTGACAATCTAAATGCAATGGCAATTAAGTCTAAATTCGATTAACGAATATTTTTTAAGAACGTCTTCAAAAAGGAATTTAAGCCACAATAACCTTATAAGCAGAGCAGCTGCCGTAAGTCGTGCTAAGACTAAACTGGTTGTCAGCGTTGCTGTCTGGGAATATTATTATAAGAAAGAGCGTTAATTTTAGCGTTCTTTAATTTTATACACCTAGTTTTTAAGCTTTTGTTTCACCTTTTGGAGTTTTTTGAGGTGGCGGTTACGACTTATAAACATCACGTTCTTTTCTTCTGAAGTTAACTTTAAGTACCGTTCATAATGCTTCAAAACATCTGTTATTAATTCGTTTTTAGTAAAATAGAGGACACTGTACCCTTGTCGGTTATCCCCAAAATAGGAAAGAGGGTAAAAGGATTTATCGCTATTCGCATCCGGCAGGTTTTCTTCGTTTAGAAAATAGTCGGGCAAATTCCGTGATTCGGTTCTTACCCCATAAATGAAGTTATTTAAGACGTCATAATGTATTTCCAATTCTATTCTATTCGGTTTTTGATAGGTGTTGATTTGGGAAGTGATCTCATATTTTGATAAAACCGCTTTCATTTCTTCAAAAGCCATTTTTACCGTGGTATTGATAAAATTATCAATGGCGGACCTGTTTTTAAAAGTGACTATTTGATTCAACTTATCCTCCCACGTATCCGACGACCATAAATCGGTTGTTGCCGAAAAGTCCCGATCGTAATATTTATAATCAATGCGCAAGGCCTTCACCAAGCTTACAATAAACAGGATCATAATAACCGAGAACGGCAAGGCCGTAATTAGTGTCATGCTTTGCAAGGCGTCCAAACCACCGGCATTTAAGAGCACAAGGGAAATGATCGCCAATAAAACGCCCCAAAGCGCGATTTGCAGTTTAGAGGATTTGGACGAGTTCTTCGTGGCAATGCTATCCATAACCAGGATCCCTGAATCGGCAGAGGTGACAAAGAAGATGATAATGATGAATATGACTAAAAAACTGGTTATTCCAGAGAGTGGCAGGTATTCTAAAAACCGGAACATTAGGACATCCGGATTACCGGCGATGCTGCTCAAGGTGCCATCGGCTATGGTACGGTCGGCCCACATTGCACTGTTCCCAAATACGGTCATCCAAATAAAATTGAACATCGTAGGTATGATAAGCACGGCCGCTACAAAACCTCTAATGGTACGGCCTTGGGATATTTTCGCAATAAACAAACCGACATAAGGCGCCCAGGAAATCCACCATGCCCAATACAAGATCGTCCAGTCATAAAACCAGGGCAATTCATCTGTTTTGTACGAATGAGTGTTAAAGGTCAATTCTATAAAGCTACTGATATAATTCCCTAAGCCTTCGGTGAAACTCCCAATAAGCAGGGTGGTAGGCCCCACGGCAATTACAAATATCAATAGGAAAATGACCGCCACAATATTAATGCCGCTCAATATTTTTATGCCCTTGCTAACGCCTGTCACTGCAGATAGAATAGAGGCGGCAACCAAAACGGCAACAATGATGATTTGGTACGAGAAACTTGTATCGGGAAAAATATTCATATTGACCAACCCTGAATTTATTTGCACCACTCCAAATCCTAAAGTGGTTGTAATCCCAAATACCGTACTGCAAAGGGCAAATATATCAATGACATTTCCCCAAACGCCATGTATGCGTTCTTTAAGCAACGGATAGAAGCAACTTCTCAAAGAGAGCGGCAGCTTATAGCGGTAGGTAAAATATGATAAAGATAAACCCACAATGCCATATATAGCCCAAGCGTGGATGCCCCAATGAAAAAAGGTGTAGAGCTGTGCATTCTTGGCACGACTAATCGGGTCTAAATCGGCAAAAATTGGGTTGCTGTAATGCTGCATAGGTTCTGCCACGCTGAAATACATAAGCCCAATCCCCATACCCGCGGCAAAGAGCATGGAAATCCAGGAGAAATAAGAATGCTGGGGTTTGCTATCATTATTACCGAGCTTGATATTACCGTATTTGCTCAAGATCAAATAAAACATAAAGAACACAAAAATGGTGACCGACCATACATAGACCCAGTTGAGGTTAACGAAGATAAAATGCTTTATCTGATCTAGGACAGCTCCTGTTTGTTCGGGAAACAGGGCGGCTAAAAAAGAGGTGACTACAATGAAAATCAAACTAGGAACTGTGATGCCCCTGTTTAATGTCGATTTATTGGTGCGTATTTCTGCCATGACACTCTTTTTAATGATTATATAAATGAGATCCTATTTAAATCAATGACGGTAGGGGTAGGCCACAAAAAGCCACTTTCACAACAGAGGCGTAAAGCTGCCTATTATATGGTCTGTTTTATTAATATAAAGCTTGCCCATTTAAACGGGTTTGAACTAAGGAGCCCGAAGGATTAAGCTTTTTGATGACCCATAGTCAGTCATCATCCTAGCGCTAAAGTCCAAAGGCTTTTCTGCGGTTCAGTTTTTAATGGTCCTTTAAGCCAAAGGTTTTTCAAATGGGTGCCCAAAAAAAAAGTCGTTCCATAATTGGGACGACTTATATATAGGACGTTTGCATAGGTTGGCCTTTTCTTGATTGATCTGCCAACCAGATTGGTTGCATTCCTTTTTCCTCAAAAACCACGTTTGCTCGGTTCATTTTTGAATGGTTTATTCAATACACTAATTTAAAAAGATTTTTTAACAATACGGTCAATAAGTATTAAATTCGTCACTGCTTTTTTTGGAGGGTGGAAGGAGCGGGCAGGCGCTTATGATCTTGTGTGGCGGCGACTAAGAGGACTTTTATCGCCCTATATAAATCAGTGAATTAGGTAAGTATAAGCATCACGCTGATAACTGGAATAAAAAATTTAAAACCAACTTGGTATCGCTATTAATCAATGTGTTTCCAGTTAATTATTTGATTTAAGCTGTCCGGAATTTAGCTAAAACTCCAAGATAATAAATAAAACAGCCATAAAAAAGGGCTTAATTACGTTCGGTTTTTATGGATTTATGGGGTTGTTCAAAGGTTACCGGTGTTTAAACTCCACAATCGAAAGGCAAACCGAACTCCGAGGGACTTCCGATCATCATGTAGCGAAGCGGGTCAACCATGTAGGTCAGCGGATTAAAAGAGGCGATCACTTTTAACTAATTGGGCATAATTTGAGTTGATAATGTCCTGAAATTCTTGTTATGCTCTTCAAATAATTTTTATAATCGATTCCGTTTTGGTTTAAGTTCTTTTTTGACGTAAATACTTGTCTTTTTAAAGCTGCAAAGAGAGAAGGTTTCGAATATTTCTTTCTTAAAGGGGGCAATGGATTGGACGCTTCAATTCTACAAATAAAGTCAGTCCAGTAGAAAAGGATGACATTAATTATACAATTTCAGGAATCTAAACTTTACCTTTATTCCACTTTTAAAATATTAATCTTATGACAGAAATACAAATTGCACAAAGCGTTACGCCTAAGCATATTAAAGAAATAGCGGCAAAATTGGCAATTCCTGAGGAGAAATTGGAGTACTACGGTAACGACAAAGCAAAACTTCCTTTAGATATTATTGATGAAGAAAAAATAAAAAACAACAAGCTCATCTTAGTGACGGCAATTACACCTACGCCTTCTGGTGAAGGAAAAACCACCACGTCCATTGGATTGGTTGATGCGCTCAATATTTTAGAAAAGAAAGCTGCAGTGGTCATCCGAGAACCTAGTTTAGGACCTGTTTTTGGTATGAAAGGTGGCGCAGCTGGTGGCGGGTGGAGTCAGGTTATTCCTATGGTTGACATAAATCTACATTTTACGGGCGATTTTCACGCCATTGAAAAAGCGAATAACTTACTTTCGGCGCTCATCGAAAATAACATTCAAAGTAAAACGAGAAGTCTGGGTATCGATCCTAGAACCGTCGTTTGGAAACGCTGTATGGATATGAACGATCGCGGCTTGCGGAATATCCTTGCCGCACTTGGTGGAAAGGCTGGCGGTGTTCCTCGGGAAACAGGTTTTAATATTACGGCAGCTTCTGAGATTATGGCGATTTTGTGTTTAGCAACCGATTTAGAAGATCTAAAAGAAAAATGCGGGAATATTTATGTGGGGGACACTTGGGAAGGAGCGCCTGTTTTTGCCAAAGATTTAAATGCCAATGGTGCCATGGCAGTTTTATTAAAAGATGCCATAAAACCTAACTTGGTTCAAACATTGGAAGGAAATCCGGCCATTATCCACGGCGGCCCTTTCGCCAATATCGCACAAGGAACGAATTCTATCGTAGCAACAAAAATGGGGATGACCCTAAGTGATTATACCATCACTGAAGCCGGATTCGGATCTGATTTAGGTGCGGAAAAATTCCTGAATATCAAGTGTCGTACGGCTGGAATTTCTCCTAAAACTATTGTTTTGGTGGCTACCATTAGAGCCTTAAAATACCACGGAGGAAAATCCTTAAAAGAGATTACGCAAGAAGATGTAGAAGCACTTCAAAAGGGAATTCCCAATTTGGAGAGGCATATTGCGAGTCTGAAAAGTTTTGGAATTCCTATCGTAGTTTCGATAAACGCCTTCAAATCCGATACGGAAGCTGAAATACAAGTCGTAAAAGACCAATGTGAAAAATTGGGCATTCCTGTAGCATTAAGCTTTGGTTGGGAAAAGGGAGGGAAAGGCTGTTTGGATCTTGCTGAAAAAGTCATTACGGCAGCGGAATCGTGTACGAACCAATATCATCCTACCTATGACCTTGATGACAATGTGTACATCAAAATGAAAAAGATTTGCCAAACTATTTATGGTGGAGAAAACATTGTTTTAAGTGAACTTGCAAAATCACAATTACGTAAATATGAGGAAATGGGCTATGGAAATTTACCAGTCTGTATGGCAAAAACAGAAAAGAGTTTTAGTGACGATCAAAAGCGATTGGGCCGTCCGGAGCAGTTTGATATACATATTAGGGAGTTTGAATTAGCAGCAGGCGCCGGGTTTATAATCCCGATTGCGGGCAATATGTTGCGTATGCCTGGATTACCTGCGACTCCTGCAGCCGAGAAAATCACGATTGACAAGAATGGTACAATTAAAGGCTTGTTTTAAATGCTGAGCCAATTAATTGATTTATTGATAAAGTTTTGGTTTAAGTGTTTTAGTTTAAAGTGTTTTTAGTTGAGTTCATAAGGCTGAAATTTTTGTTGACGACAAAGATTTCGGCCTTTTGGTTTATCGGATTTTTGTAAATAGGTGTATTGTTATAGAATTTAAAAATATCTGCGAGTATCTGCGTGATCAGCGAAAAATTAAACCATGGGACTGTGAAAATTCTCCCGAAGATTACGCGGAATAAAAACAAATATTTCTACTTCATAAATTTAGTTTTCGTCTCTAATTATGTCCCAAATCATAATCGTTCGATCATCGGAGGCGGAAATCAGGTAATTATTATAGGTGCTCCAAATTAATTTATTTACAGAAAATTGATGTCCAGCATCATCTTCTTTGTTAATTACTTTTAAGAGTTGAAATGTTTTAGAATCCCATATTTTTAAGGTTTTGTCACGACTGGCCGTGGCAAATAAGTCGGAATTTGGACTGTAGGCAATATCATAAATCGCCCATTCATGTGCCGGGATTGATATTTTCATTTCATAATCTCCAACTTGCCAGATGTTCAAATAACCATCTCGGCCTCCCGTTAAAAGGAATTTTCCATCAGGACTGTAGCGCACCACATTTGACGAAAGTTGATGTCCGAGAAAAACCTTCTTTTCCAATAATGTTTTAAGATCCAAAATATGAATGTTGCCATCGCCAGTAGCCACGGCTATTTCAGACGTTTTATAATTAAAATCAAGATGGCGTACTTTTTCATCTGACAGTTTTATAATCTGGATGAAGTCTAAAGTGTCCAATGCATAAACGGCAAGATTCCCATCGCCACCAGATGTATAAATGCAATTGGTTTGAAGAGAATAACTGATATTAAAAACCTCAGACGTGTGGGTCTCCAGAACTTTGATTTCTTCATTTTTTTCTAAATCGAATATATGAACCTTGCCATTTGAAGTTCCTGCCAGTACTAATTGTTTTTTTGGAATGTGGCAAATGACATAGATAACCGCAGGAATACTGGCGACAACTCTTTCAGATTGCAATGTTTTTAAATTCCATTCAGCGATTAACTTATCGCCACTGCCAGATAAAATAAGATGATCAGCAGTTCCTTTATGTAAAGTGTATATAGGGCTGGTGTGCCCATTTAGTTCGGCTATTTTATTTACCTCAATTTTCATTTATGAAGGAGTTTTTTTATTGGTCTTTAATTAAGTTGAAATTTTGTGTTATAATGCGTCTTGCTTCAGCTTCTGAAAATTTTTACACTCCCGAAGCGTCGGGATCACTAATTTTTACTGATTTGTTCCTACGGCGTGCTCGGCTATGATTAATTCTATGTTTGACATGGTTTGAAATTTTAATATCAAGTTGTTATTTAAAAAAATAAGGAGTTTGCCATACAACAAACTCCTTAAAAATAGGATCATAAAAGTTGATGTTATTGTAATAAAAACAAGATACTCAAATTATAGTTAAGCCAGAACATCTCTGATAGTTTCGTCTCTATCAAATCTTCCTTTGGCATAAGGACACAGCGGAATTATCTTGACCTCATTTTTTCTGGCAAAATCAACGCCTGCCATGACCAAATCCTTTGCAAATCCTTTTCCGCTAAACTTGTCATCAACGCCAGTATGGTCAATTATAAACTTGTCTTTTCCAGCCCAAGTATAGGTCATCTCTCCAGCTAGTTCCTCATCTTCAGAAATAACAAACCGTCCTTTTTTACCGTTATCCTCTTGTTTTATTGTGGTCATAATTTTTTGGTTTAATAACTGTCCGTAATCTTCCTAAAGATCAAATTGGACATAGGATTAAAAGACAATTCGATTAACTCAGTGCATCGCGTGAGACATAGGACTCAAAACTTTTCAAATAAATATATTCAATTTAATGATGTTTTTTTTAGTCTTATGTCCTGCATCTTAATGTCTTAAGTCCTTTTCAGGTTTTTAAATTTTATTGATCTCAAATTAAGTTAAAGCCCTATCAGAATGTATGATGGGCTGGTATGTACTTTAGTGCCTCTTAATTTAGCTACTAAAAATTTAGACACGAATTTCACGGATTTTCACGAACTTACTCTTATATTAAAAATGTCGGCTCAATTTTTGATCATAAATTTCACTAATGTAACAGACTTTTAGTCTGTTTTAAAAACCTCCGCTAGAACGTTTCTCGGGTTGGTATGGCACTTTAATCCATGGTAATTTAGTTTACATTATTAATCTTCTAAATAACCGAATTTTCCCACATTATATTCATTAAAAGCTTCCATTAACTCTTCTCTGGTATTCATTACAAAAGGGCCTTGAGCTGCAATGGGTTCATTAATAGGTTCGCCGCTTAAAACCAGTACAAAAGCATCATCTAAGGCTTCGATTTCAAAAGTTTCGCCATCATTAGCCATTAATGCTAAATGATCGGTTGGCGCTTTTTCTTTACCGTTGATGATAATATTGCCTTCGATGACCAGAAGTGCAGTATTATAATCCGCAGGAAACTGAAAGTCTGCCTTTCCACCTTTATTTAATTTCGCATTAAACATGTTTACTGGTGTAAACGTGGAAGCGACGCCTTTCGTGTTTTTGTACTGGCCAGCAATGACTTCAATGGTACCTGCGTTGTTGTCTAATTGATGCCGGTTGATAGCTTCATATTTTATGGCTTGGTACTTCGGATTCGTCTTTTTGTCCTTTGCGGGCAAGTTGACCCAAAGTTGAACCATTTGGAAGTCGCCACCTTTTTTGCTCCATTCCTCTTCGTGGTATTCTTTGTGCAATACGCCATTGGCAGCAGTCATCCATTGCACATCGCCTTCGCCAATAATCCCACCGCCACCACTGCTGTCGTGATGGGCAACTTTACCTTTGTAGGCGATGGTTACCGTTTCAAATCCTTTGTGTGGATGGACGCCAACGCCTTTTGGTTTTTCGGAAGGTGGGAAATTATAGGTGGAATTATAATCCAACAGAATAAATGGACTCATCCGTTGCATATCCATACGAAAACCACTCGGAATGAAATTATGTACGCGAAATCCATCGCCTACAAAATGTGGCGCTCTTGGGCTTGCTACTAATTCTACCGTTTTTGTTTTCATTAATTTTCTTTTTTATTGTTTGATAAATTCAAGATCGATACCCAATCTTATTTTATCGCCTACCACGATTGTGCCAGCTTCAGTTAAGGCATTCCAGGTTAAACCGTAGTCCTTTCTACTAACGGTTCCAGTAACTTCAAATCCCGCTCTTGTGAGTTGGTATTGATCTTCAGCAACGCCGTTAAAACTAACGTCAAGAGCAATTTCTTTGGTCACGTTTTTTATGGTCAAATCGCCTACCATGGTGTCGCCATTAAAAGATTTCGATTTGAATGAGATTTTCGGGTATTTTTCAGCATCAAAGAAATCGGCTGATTTTAAATGATTATCTCGGTCTTTGTTTTTAGTGTTGACTGAATCGGCGTTTGCAGTGAATGTGAAACTTGCATTTTTAAAATCTGCATTGTCACTTTCAACACTCGCTTCAAATTCATTCAGATTCCCCGTGATGGTAGAAATCATCATGTGTTTTACCTTGAATCCGATTTCAGAGTGTACCGGATCTAATTTCCATTTTGTTTTTCCTGTTGTTTCCATGTTTTACGATTTAATGTGTTATATATTAATTTTAAACAAAGGTAGACATCAAGGTTATCCTATGCATTGATGTATGGTAAGAAGCTATTTTTTGAAGTTTTTTTGTGCGAGTTCCTTCCGGACGCGGCTTAAGCTTTCTGGAGTAATTCCTAAATAAGAGGCAACCATGGTTTGAGGCACACGTAAAAGAATGTCGGGATACATTTCAATAAAGTTTAGATACCGTTCTTCGGCACTTGCGCTTAACAATAGGTTGATACGATTTTGTAATTGACGAATGTGATTGTGAAGTAGCCTATTGTTAAATTCAGTAAATGAAGGAGCTTTATCCGTAAGGACTTGAATGAGATTTTCATCAATAATGGTCACTGTACTGTCTTCTAAAGCTTGAATATAATAAGCGGTGGGCTGGTTAAAATAAACGCTTTCTCTATCGGTAACGAACCAGTTTTCTGGTGCGAAAGATATGGTGTGTTCTTTACCTTTCTCATCGATCGAATATTGGCGCATAAGTCCATTTTCTACAAAAAATGTATGCTTGCAATATTCGCCTGGTCTCAATAAAAACGCATCTTTTTGAACTCTTTTAATCCTGCAGTTTTCTAGTAGTGGCGAAATTTCATGTTCATCAATAGCTAGATTTGTCGCTAAAAATGTTTTAAAATTGGTGTCGTTCATTTTTCGTTTGCGATATTCTAAGAGGTTACTATAATGAAAAGTTAAGGTACGAACCTTTCGGAATATATTGGACTAAAATTTTAAAAAGAGACTAGTGTTCAATGGCTGATATCGTGGTGGCTATGTTTTTAAGCTGTTCCAATCCCAAACAACAATGACCCATTCAATTTGACTGGAATCTTCATAGAAATGTATTTCCTTGAACCCGATTTTTTTATGGGCATTTCTTGAGCGCTGGTTGGTCACGGCAATTTCGGTAATGCAAAAGTCATAACGGTTTTCAAATGTCTTTTTATAGAGGTCATAGCAGTTTGAAAAAATACCTATACCTCTAAAGTCTTTGTGAACGCAAACCTGACCAACGACCATATAGTTATATTCTGAAACCAATTTTCCTTGGTAAATGATCTTATCAAATTCCTCAAACATCGGGATGATAATTGGGATGTCATATTTAGACTGTTTTGTCATGGCCAAAACATAACCCACGATATGTTCATCATATTTCGCAATGACATGGGGTTCAATAGAATTTAGTTTTTGAAGCGTTTCCCAGTCATGGCTTATGGTAACAAATCCGCCCTTAGTGATTTCCTGTTCTGATAAGTTTATTTTTAAATTGTCCTTTTGTAAAGCGTAAATACCTTTTAAATCAGCTTCGGTTTTTGTTGTTATAAACGAGATATTTGTTTTAGGCTGTTTTAATTCATCTTTTTCAACCTTTTTAATCCTTCAGATTTCTAGGGTTAAAATCTAAAGAGGTTTGCCAAAAGTCGTATAGCCGTATTGGCGGGATTTACTTATTGAATTATAGGATTATAACAAATTTCAAATTTATAAAATCACTTTTGGTCAATCACTTATCCGCTGTTGCCTTTATGATCATGTTACCCTTCGTTTGGATGTGTGGCTCAATAATCTTGGATTAAGATTTCTGTCGGAATATTTAAATCAGCATTTAGTTTTCTGATCATATCTAAAGTCAGTTTGCGCTTTTTATTCATGATTTCGCTAACACGACTTTTGAAACCAATCATTTCGACCAGATCTTTTTGTTTCAAACCCATTTGCTCCATTCTGAAATTGATGGCAGAAATAGGATCGGGCATTCCCATTGGGAAATTGTGGTTTTCGTAATTGTCAATCACAATGGATAAAATTTCTAATTCATCGCCTTCCTCAGTTCCTCTTTTTGCATCGAAGATAATCTCCAAACGCTCCAGCGCGTTTTGGTAATCCATCTCGTTTCTAATCGGTTTTATTTTCATTTTAAATTTCGTTTGTGTTAATCTTGTCATATTCCGCGGGAGTTCCAATGAACCTAATCCACGCGAGTTGATATTCAAAGTTGAATTTGACTATCAGCCGATAATCGTTGCCTTTGATGTTGAAAACAATCCGATTATCTTTGAGAATGCTTGCCTGTGGGTAATCCTTTCTGAGTTCGTTTATAGATGTCCAATTTTATTTTTCGATTTCTTGGTACCAAGTTTTCAATTGAAGTTCGCAATTGCCTTGTTTTCCCCAAAAATCCCGTAATGTTCCTCTCGAAAATATTTTCACACCAAATGATTTGATTTAAATATAATAAAAAAAGTTACCTAAATGATAACTTTACTTGGTTTTTTGAATGAAGGTTAATATCAATGTCTAGCACAAAGCACTTAAAACCATTTCTTTGTGATTAGAAATCGGATATTATTGTAATTCTTTTATTATTATGGAATACATTGTACTTAAACGTATTGAATAACTGAATACATTTTTACCGAATTCTAATCTCTATCCAATTTAAAAGTAACCACGGGGATTCCGGAATGGTTGGAGACATCTTCGGTTATGCTCTGATTTAAAAAGTGGGAAAGACCTCTTCTGCCATGAGTAGCAAGGCCAATTAAATCGACATGATTTTCTTCGCAGAAATTTAAGATGGCTTTTTCAATGGTTTTATCACTATAAACCGCTGTGATGACGTCATTGGATTTGATATCCGAATCTTTAAACAAGCTTTTAAATTCGTCATTGATCTCTTTGGTTGTGAGATAATGCCCGGGCGTGTTGATATAGAGCAGTGTTAATTTTGTGTCGAGGGTTTTGGAGAGCTTATTGGCCTCAATTATGGCGTGTGTGTTATTTTCTTCCCAATTGATCGCAAAAACAAAATTTTTCACGTTAAAATTTTCATTTTTACTTTTAATGATCAACACGGGAATATCGGAAGTTCTTACAACTTTCTCGGTATTGGAACCCACAAACATTTCTTTAAAAGTGCTTGTACCATGGGAACCCATCACAATTAAATCGGCATTGTATTTATGGGCAGAGGTAATGATGTCGTTAAAATCCATATGATTTTGGATGGCTTCTTCGTAATCCATTCCTTTTAAAAAAGGAAGTTCAGCAATTTCAGCAAAACGTTTTTGTGCCAGTTTCATATAAAAGAGGGCCGGTGGCAAATCAGATTGATGGTCTGGTTGTACAAGTTGCACATCATAGGACAGGTCGACTTCAGGCAATATATGTAGCGGAATTTCGAGCATATGTAAAACAATCAGTTTGCTATTGTATTTTTTTACTAACTGCACCGCCACTTCGAGTGCGTAATTGGCGGTTTCTGAAAAATCGGTGGGTACAAGAATAGTGTTCATAGCTTTAGTGTTATAATACGCTTTGGTTTGCAATGTGTTTCAAGGATTCCTTCATATGAAAATTAATTGGCCTGACATTAAGTTGAAAATAATATCCTTTATGGAATCTGTTTTGAGCTTCTAAATATTCTGAAACGTCCCATGAGCGATCGGGATCACGGATTTCCACAAATTCACGCATTCATTTAAAAATACGATTAGAAATTATAAATTTCACAAATACGACAGAATTTCCATCTGTTATTAAGACAGGTCAGAAACGATGATCTGACTAGCGCATCTCGAAGGGTTTTGGTTCAGGTCTTAATACTTAATTCTCAAAGCACCGAAGTCTTAATTCCATTCTAATCAAAACTATCGCTTTCCTTCAATTTTAAGTGCTACCTAAGTAGCAGTCTTGGCGATAATCCGGAATTATATTTGAATATAAATGTTTTGCTCCATGCCAAAAATGCTCAATCAACTTGAAGCTACTGCCATTTGTGGCAATGACATCAGCTCCTCATGTTTATATGTATCAGCTTTGGCTATTGTTTATGCGGGTCAATATGCTTGGATCTCGCTATTAATGGTTGCCGCCGTTCTGTTTTTTTATCGGAAAATCTACGGCGAAGTTGTTGGAGCGTTACCTCTTAATGGTGGCGCCTATAATGCTTTACTGAATACCACCAAAAAATCGACGGCTTCACTGGCTGCTTCCTTGACGGTGCTGTCGTACATGGCAACTGCTGTAATTTCGGGAAGTGAGGCTGTAAAGTATGCGCATAGCATTTGGGAAGTTATTCCTGTGCTTCCCGTGACCATTGGTTTGCTTTTGATATTTATGATATTGGTAATAATCGGTATTGGCGAATCGTCAAAAGTTGCGATGGCCATTTTTATTTTCCACTTGGTTTCTTTGATGATTCTCTGCGGATTTTGCATCTTCTATTTTGTTGAAAATGGGACAGCTACATTGCGTTCTAATTTTACTGCACCGGTTGAAGGAGGAATTGCGACGGCGTTATTTTTGGGTTTTTCGGCGGCAATGCTCGGGATTAGTGGTTTTGAAAGTTCTGCCAATTATGTGGAAGAACAGCAAAAAGGCATCTTCCCGAAAACCTTGCGG
The DNA here is from genome assembly GCF_053579655.1 of Gelidibacter sp. Lineage (NCBI taxonomy): Bacteria > Pseudomonadati > Bacteroidota > Flavobacteriia > Flavobacteriales > Flavobacteriaceae > Gelidibacter > Gelidibacter sp. The sequence continues at coordinate 24,340 of NZ_JBMDWE010000022.1, forward strand.
AATATGTGGATCGTGGTCACGGTTTTCAATCCGATGATTGCCTTTCTGGCTCTCGCTATTATTCCGATACACACCGTTGTTGAACAACCGGACGCTTTGCTTTCTGTTATGGGGCAAACAGCTCGTGGTAATTGGCTTTCCACGTGGATAGGTATTGATGCTTCACTCGTTTTAAGCGGTGCTGTTTTGACGTCGTTTGTTGGCGTAGGTGGATTAATGAGACGTATGGCTTTAGATCGCATCTTGCCAGAAATACTTTTAAAAACGAGTAGAAAAGGAAGTAATTATGTGATTTTCATGTTGTTTTTTGCCTTGTGTGTGTCCATTTTGTTAGTGACCAAAGCAAATTTGGCAAAATTAGCAGGAGTCTATACGATTGCATTTCTGTCAGTCATGATTTTATTCGGGATTGGAAATCTACTATTGAAAGTTAACCGGGCAAGTTTACCGCGACCTGAAAAGTCAAGTTGGTTCGGTCTATTTATTGGAATTTTTGCGGTGGCTGCGGCAATTTTGGGCAATGTTATTTTAAATCCGAGCTATCTCGGTATTTTTATGGAGTATCTTATTCCGACGCTGGCTGTCGTATTTTTTATGTTTTATCGCACGCGCATCTATACTATTTTTTTAAAGGTTCTAAATTATGTATTTCCAGAGAAAGGCGCGCTATTCTTGAAACTTCATAAGGAAACACGAAAATTGCTCCAAGAAGTAAATCTTCAACAATTTGTGTTTTTTACTAAAAATGATGACGTTGAAACCTTAAACAAAGTCATTTTGTATATTATAAAAAATGAATCGGCAAGACGACTCAAAATCGTGTCAATTCTTGATGAAGGCGAAAGCTTAAACAGTGATTTAAAAAAGGATATTGATACCTTGAATAGAGCGTATCCTTCTATAAATGTCGAATTTATTGGGGAGGTTGGTGTTTTTGGACCAGAAAAAATAAAGCAATTGTCTAAACGTTGGCATATTCCAACAAACTTTATGTTTATGGGGTCGCCGGGAGATGGTTTTCCCTATAAAATTCAGGAGTTGGGCGAGGTTCGCTTGGTTATTTGATTGAGGATTTTACAAACGATAGTTTGCAGCGTAAATAAGTGAAACATTGATTAGAATTTATAGTTTACGAAGTCTTGTTGGCCTTAATTTGTTTCATGATATCTTCCATCATTTCCACCTGTAATTCTTGAATGTTTAGTAATTCCTGTTGTTGATGAATGATCAAATGGTCCAGCTTTTCGTGCAAGGTCCGTATTTCGAGTTCAGCTTTCAAATTGATCATATAATCCTGTTTTGCACGTTCACGATCTTTGTCTTCCTGACGGTTTTGGCTCATCATAATAACTGGGGCTTGTAAAGCGGCCAAACACGATAGGATAAGATTGAGTAAAATGAAGGGGTAGGGGTCAAATCCTTTATCGGCTAGAAATACGATGTTTCCAGTAATCCAAATGGCAATCAACACTGAAAAAAGAATGATAAATCTCCAGCTGCCACCAAACGATGCGACTTTGTCAGCCAATTGTTGCCCAAAAGAATTGGTGGATTCTTCGGGTTCTGTAAGTGAGCCTGCCGTAATCAGTTCTTGTTTTTCAATACTGGATAAGACCTCTTTTTCCAACTGCGAAAGTTCGCCAGCTTCACTAATAAGATAGGTTTCTAAATACTTTTGACGGTAATGGTTTAATTCAGAAATTGATATCGCACTATTTTTACTAAATTTTGGATATTCACTTTTGATAAGTTTAAATATCGATTCCCTAATCTGCTTTGCAGGAATCATTTCAGATTTTGGGAATTCCTGCCCTGATAGTGTACTTTTTAATAATTCCATGGTGGTTTTTTTTTTTGTTTTATTATCAAGAAAAGGATTGAAACCCGCTAATTCCATTGCTTCCGATAGCTAACTCGATCACAAATCAACACAAATATAAGACGTTGTTATTATGGTGTTTACTAATTTTTTCGCGAATCTTACTTTCATTCCAAAGTTTTATTTGAGTTGCAACAGTTTGATTTTAATCCACATGATAAACATTGGCAATGTACTTACCAAGGTGAAAATTAAAACGATGGCGGTAAAGTGTCTTTTTACCCAATCAATTTGACCTAAAAAGTAGGCCGCAGTCATAATCAGAAAAACCCATAAGGCCACGCTGAGAATGCTGTATTTTACGAATGTTTTATGGTTCATAAAGGCAATCCCTGCTACTAACGGTACGACGGATCGAATGATTGGGATAAACCGAGAATAAAATAGTGCTTTTATCCCGTATTTATTATAAAAATTATTTGCGGTGGTAAAGCGTTTGTGTTTTAGCCATCTTATTTTTGTGCCGTGCTTTGGCGAGAGATAAATCCCCATTTCGTATGCTACAATATTTCCTATGATACCACCTAATATGGCGGTAATGGCCGCCATCCAAAAACTTAACGAACCAGATGCCGCTAAAATCCCTATTAAAAAGAGCAGACCATCGCCAGGAAGCACCGGTGCTATTGGAAAAAAAGCGGTTTCCATAAAAATAATTAAAAAAATGACGAAATAGACACCAACAGGATATAATGTAGAGAGGTTGTCCAACCATTCATCAAGGTTTATGGTGAATTCTGTTAGCATGATTCTAAGATAATTTTAATCGGTAATATGAATGCCACTTTTATGAGGGCTTATGACCAAAGCTGTCGTCAACTTTATGTATTGATAAAGATCAATTTATTGCGATAAAACATCCTAAGTCTTTAGTTTCTTTATTCTATGTCATGTTCAAAAAAGGAATGAGGTTCCAACTAAAGAAAAAACGGTAGCACAATAGCTGAAATCTCCAGCTGAAATCTCCCTCACAAGAGTAGTTCAATATTAAGCCAATAAAAAATCTTAAAGTGCTACTTAAGTAGCAATTTATAAGCGTGAAGCATTCTAAATTTGAACCGTAGACTATGAGAAAGGTTTTGCATAAAAAGCTAGTAAGGAAGTTGTTTTTATCCTTTTCCCAGTGAAATCCGTGATGAAAAATAACCAAGTAAATTTATGGCCAAATGAGGACAAGTTTATTGACCAAAGTGTACACTAAATTATGGTGGCTTCAAATAATTTTGGGCGCCATTTTTATTGCTTTTGGAATTTGTATTGTGCTAGTCCCAAAAGAAAACTATGTGCATTTGAGCTTGTTTTTTGCGATTGCTATCTTGTTAACGGGGGTATTTGAAATCACGCGGGCCATCAAAAACATACCCTATTCTCAAAATTGGAGGTGGTATTTATTTGGTGGAATCGTTGATACAATGGTGGGCCTTGTTTTTTTAGGAACTATTGAATTGACGATGCAACTGTTACCCATAGTATTAGGAAGTTGGATTATTTTTAGGGGGATGCTTTATATTGTTTTGAGTCTGGAGGTTAAAAGAAGTGAATATGCTACCTGGTTTGTGTTATTGTTTTTTGGGATTTTGATTATTGCCATGGGTATGCTTATTTTAATTAGGCCTCGTATTGGCACTTATACCATTGTGTATGCCACAAGCATCGCCTTTATTATCACAGGAGTTTTTCGAGTGACCTTAGGGCGGAGTTTGTATCAGCATCGATTGAAATAATCAATAACAAGGATGTTGAAATGTTTAGACATGACTTTACGATGTTGAAATCCTCTTAAAAAATATGCTCAACTTTTATTTAAGCTGAAGGACTTGCTATTTCAGAATTAAACTGTAATTTGTAGGTGCTATTTTCATCTAAGAATCACTGATTGTCAGTTTTAAATTCTAGATAAATGAGATTCTTTTATTGAAATATAACTTCTAATTTCAATAACACTTCGATTATGAGGAATTTTTTTTTAACCTCGACGGCTGCACTACTAATTACCCTCGCGTTGGCTGTTTTTTTAAGTTCAAATTGGTATGTTCTTTTTGGGATTGTGGTAATCCTGACGGTTTTGGGATATTATGATCTTTTTCAAACCCGACATACCATTATGCGGAATTATCCCGTATTGGGGAGACTGCGTTATTTAATGGAGGAATTACGCCCAAAAGTGTATCAGTATTTTGTTGAATCTGATATTGATGGTCGTCCCTTTAATCGGGTGGATCGCTCAACGGTATATCAAAGAGCAAAAGGCGAACGAGACACCATTCCTTTTGGTACGCAACTCGACCTATATGCCGAGGGTTATGAATGGCTTTGCCATACAATGTCGCCCAAGCCTTTTGATACGTTAAACCATGATCCTCGCTTCATGATCGGTAATAAGGATTGCAAACAGCCTTATTCAGCCAGTATCCTGAATATTTCAGCGATGAGTTTTGGATCCATCAGTGCTAACGCCGTTAAAGCCCTGAATGCTGGAGCTAAAATCGGGAATTTCGCCCATAATACTGGTGAGGGAGGTTTGAGTGACCATCACTTAGAAGAAGGTGGAGATTTGATTTGGCAAATCGGTACTGCTTACTTTGGATGTCGGGATGAAGAAGGGAAATTTGACCGGGAGCTTTTCGCCGAAAAGTCAAGACATCCAAATGTGAAAATGATTGAACTTAAAATCTCCCAAGGTGCCAAACCTGGACATGGTGGGATATTGCCTGCCGAGAAAAATACCGAGGAAATTGCTAGAATACGACATATTATACCGTTTGTTAAAGTGGTGTCACCACCGTATCATTCCGCTTTTGATACGCCTTTGGAAATGGTAAAATTCATTCAGCAGTTAAGGGAATTATCTGGAGGGAAACCCGTTGGGTTTAAATTATGTATAGGGTATAAAAGTGAATTTATAGCTGTTTGTCAAGCGATGATAGAACTGGACATTTACCCTGATTATATTGCTGTAGATGGTGGAGAAGGAGGGACAGGAGCCGCACCGCCGGAATTTTGTAATTATGTAGGAGCTCCATTGATTGATGGCCTCGATTTTGTCCACAATATCCTCAATGGATTGGATATTCGACAACATATTAAAATTCTTGCCTCTGGTAAAATCACTTCCGCTTTTCATATGGTGCGTGCTATTGCATTGGGGGCTGACGGCTGTTATCAAGCGCGCGGTATGAAAATGGCCTTAGGTTGTATTCAGGCCTTACTTTGCAACACCAATAGATGTCCCACCGGAATTACAACGCAAGATCCTAAACTGACCAGAGGATTGGTCGTTGAGGATAAAAAGATTCGTGTGGCTAATTATCATAAAACAACACTTAAAAATTTCGCTGAACTTCTGGGAGCAACTGGTGTAACGGAAACGGAAAATTTAAGGCGTTCTCATATTTATCGTCGGGTTTCCCTCAATAGTATGATTACCTATGAAGAATTATTTCCGTCCATAAAAATAGGGTCAATGCTTAATGCTGAGATCCCTGAGAAGTATAAACTGGATTTTGCTTTTGCCGATAAAACACGCTGGGGAGTTCATCCATAAGAAGCAGTTTATATCAGTTTTGTTTTTCATGTGTAATTGTCTTCATTGGAACCTATCACCGTTTACCAGATTTTAAAAAGGTTTGCAATGAACGACAAACAATTTACTGATTATAATATTTTTTTATTGTTGTCTGGTTAAAAATTTCGTCGGCCTTCAAAAGATAATGCTGATAAAGGATTTTCAACATTATGTTCGTTAATGTCATCATTTTTCATTTTTGGGAAATGCTAATAAAATACTAATTTCCTGGTAAATATAAATTGATAAAAGCTATGTTTTAAGTGTTTTGCGGTTTGTGTCTTAATTCTTGGTTCTAACAGCGAAGCGGTCTTGATTCTTTTCCTGGAAAATACTGATATTTTTTATGATTGTATGCTCCTTTCTTCAAATCTAAGCGTTACATTGTCAGATCAAGTTATCTAACGAAATAATCAAAATAACTTGAAATTACTTGGATTTATATCATTAATTATATTTCTTACAAGAATAAAATTTTACTATAAATGGATAACTTAATTACATTTTCAATTACCGTATTTACGGGCTTTTTTGCGATTACCAATCCGATATCAAACATGACTGTTTTTTTATCCTTAACCCAAGGTGCAGATGAAGAAACAAAAAGGGATATCAATAAAAGAGCAAATTTTATTGCCTTTATAATTGTACTTGTCTTTGTTTTATTAGGAAAATATATTTTCGAATTGTTTAATATCAGTATTCCTGCGTTTAAAATTACTGGTGGAATCCTTATATTTTACATCGGTTTTGACATGCTACAATCAAAGCAATCCAATATTAAAAGCCTTAAAAAAGTACAAATTGATGAAAATATTGCCGTTTCACCTTTGGCTATTCCAATTTTGGCGGGACCTGGAACCATCGTGACTGCGATGAATTTTGTGTCTAATGTGAAGCCTATTCAGGTGTTTTTAGTCATTGCTATTTTCGGATCCATGAGTTTAATCACCTATGTGACCTTTAGATTAAGCAAGTATATTGTGAAACTGGTAGGTTATAATGTAATTGCCGTAATTGGTAAAATAATGGGTTTAATTATTGCCATTATTGGTACAGGAATGATCATCGAAGGCATTAAGCTGTCTTTTAACTTGCTGGCTTAAATAGAATTAAGACAGATGGAAATATGATATTTGCTTTTTTGAAAATAGAGTGTTCGTATGAAATCAATTAATCCTTCTTCATACCACCTGCTGTCCTAGTCCCTTTAAACGACTTGATTTAATTTGACTTTCCTAACAAAATTCAAATTCTTGGTTAAATTGCACGGTACCAAATTTGGAAATATCCTATAAAACAGAAAAAACGCGCTCCCTATTCTGAAGTCCCCTTATTTAAATTGTTGCCCACCAACCAAAATAGGATTTTGTGTTGTTAGAGTATGAAGCCATTCACTTTTGCCGAGCTTAACAGAATCAAAAATTAAAATTATATAAGTTAGAACCGTAAAGGTTCATTTAAAAATCTGGTGTATGTTAATTTTTTTTTGGGTTAAAAGTCTCATTTAATGAGGACAAAAACGCAGATAAAAAAAACTAACTTCATGTAATTATACTAAGACCGCTCAATCAAAAATCTACTGTAAATATTGAAATTTACGAATTAGTAATATAAAAACTAAACTCATGAGCGCGAAAAAACATAATCGTAAAAACGATAAAGATCAAGACGTTAAGCTTCAGATTCCTGATCCAGAACGTCTTCATGATATTAACCACCGCATGAACAAATTGACCAATGACGTTCAGGGGGAAGTCAGCTACGACGAAAACACACGTCAAGGTAATCAGGATTCCCATCTTAGAAAAGAAACGCAATGGAAAAACATCCAATCGGACTACAGAAAAAAATATCCCAATATCACTGATGAAGATTTAGATTACGAATCAGGTGATTTCGATAACATGACCGGTCGAATTGCAAAACGTACCAACAGAAATCGTGAGGATGTCAATAACGAGATCAGAGATTGGAACCATACCCTTTAAAAGTCTTTTCTGAAGTCAATCTTTTCCAAATTTGAAAAAGGCTGTCCTTCTTTGAAAAGATTTCTCTGAATTTAGAAACTAACTTTCGGGAATAATTGTGGTCTTTTCTGCGAAAATTATTCTGACAGTTTTATCCTGTTTTTTGACCAAACAGACTTTTAGAAAGTCTGCAGTTGTCTTAATCGGAGCGAGGCAATGATTTTTTCTGTCCGTCCAATGCCTATTACGTCCATTGTTTTACGTCTTATTTCTGATGTTGTATGCAGTAAAGAATTAGCAAAATGATGGATGGTTTAGGTGTTTCTCGTTGCCGAAATTCTCCCCGTTTCTATATCCTTGGGACTAAAATAACCGAAAGGATATAACCAGAATGTATCCTTATTTTTTTCTAAATGTGTTACTTGTAGTACTTCATTTGCATCCATTATTTTAATATATCTCGTCAATTGTATATGCGCTTTCATGATGCCAGGCAATACCGTAATATTAAAAGAACCATCTTTCTTTCTGAAAGCCCTGTTTTCATAATGCTTCATGGTACTTAAGATCCATGGGGCGTTCTTCTCGGAACCAAAAATGGCAGCTTCTATGAAACATTTTTTTTGCCGAACCCATAAAATAGGGGAAATGAAGAAGATTATTAAAACTTTTTAAAACCTGTACATCGCAGTCTAAGTAAATTCCTCCATAGGTGTAAACCGCATATTACCGGATAAGATCAGAAGCAAATGCATATTTTTTATTTTTTAAAGCTTCTATCGTCCATCCGCATTTAATGTCCTCCGATCTTTTTGCGTCCCATAGCATAAATTTATAATCTGGGAGAATTTTTATTTAAGACGCAAGATGTTTGTGAATTCAAAGTTTAGTTTTTTTTTGAATAGTTATTTAATCCTTATAAAAAGCTCAAAAGTTTATGGTGTTTTTTATAATAGCGAAAGAGAACCTTTAATTAGCGATTTTTTCTCATAAAATTCGTTGAAAACATTTGATTCTGGTATAATTAAAAAACCTTAAATAAAATAACGAAGGTGGATTGGAAACTGCATCATAAATAATATGAACAATATGTTTGATAAGTTCGTATTAATTATTATGTATAGACACTGATTATAATCTTAATATTGACCGAATAATATAAGGTATTGATTTGTTGTTAAGAGAATCCTATTTAACAGCAGAGGTCATTTTTAATGGTTATAAATGTGAGAATTTAAGTTCTTTAAATTGGAGAATCCACTTTACTAAATTTAATTATTTGAAGTTTTGTTTTTATTTTTTGATTAGATTTAGGTATGCTTAATATTGTTTTTTAAATTTTTCTAGACGTTGATCTGATAAGAATTCAGAGAGTTTGTGTTTTGTGCTTAATTAATTGCATTTCAGCGATTTAAAATGGTTTTTCGTGAAACTATAATTAAATTTGAAGTTGAATAGCCATTCCCCTAAATTTGTTTCACGTAAATATTTTTCAAATGAACTTAACTAAGTTTTTAACTGTCCTTGTTTTTGCATTAACGGCCAGACTTAGCGCTCAAGATTTGCATAGCAGCGCCAATGCCGCATCCGTTAATAATGAAGCTAACAGTACGTCTGGTTGGACCGGATTGGCCACATTGACCTCCGACTCCAGCGATCCACAGCTGGGGAGTTATGCAATAAAGGCTGTATCTACAGCCAATGACGGGCGAACAGTGAGTTATCGTTTTTCGGCAGTCATAGGACAAGCCTATACAGTGCGTATTTGGGCTAAATATGGACCTAGAGTAAATAATAATTCTAGCGGTGCTTTTGCGGTTTGGACAGGTCTCTCTGGATGGGATACCACTCCAATATCGGGCACTGTTTGGAGGGAATATGTATTTAATGTAACGGCCACTTCCACAAATCCTACAATAGTAGCTTATACTAATAGTAGTGCCACAAAGCTGATTGCAGGAAATACAATTCTTATAGACAATGTTTCTATTCTTCCTACTGGGGTTTCAGATACCCAAGCTCCTACGGCACCAAGTAATTTAACTGCCAGTGGAACAACTACCACTACTACCAATCTTTCATGGACGGCATCAACGGACAATGTTGGAGTTACTGGATATACCATATTGAGAAACGGCACTAGTATAGGTACAACTACTGGTGCAACTACTTTTAATGTAACAGGCCTTACCCAAGGCACTTCCTACGCCTTTACGGTAACTGCCAGAGATGCCGCAGGGAATGTTTCCCAAGTGAGTAATACTGCTAATGTAACTACACTGTTAGCGGGAGATACCCAAGCTCCTACGGCACCAAGTAATTTAACTGCCAGCGGTACAACTACCACTACTACCAATCTTTCATGGACGGCATCAACGGACAATGTTGGAGTTACTGGATATACCATATTGAGAAACGGCACTAGTATAGGTACAACTACTGGTGCAACTACTTTTAATGTAACAGGCCTTACCCAAGGCACTTCCTACGCCTTTACGGTAACTGCCAGAGATGCCGCAGGGAATGTTTCCCAAGTGAGTAATACTGCTAATGTAACTACACTGTTAGCGGGAGATACCCAAGCTCCTACGGCACCAAGTAATTTAACTGCCAGCGGTACAACTACCACTACTACCAATCTTTCATGGACGGCATCAACGGACAATGTTGGAGTTACTGGATATACCATATTGAGAAACGGCACTAGTATAGGTACAACTACTGGTGCAACTACTTTTAATGTAACAGGCCTTACCCAAGGCACTTCCTACGCCTTTACGGTAACTGCCAGAGATGCCGCAGGGAATGTTTCCCAAGTGAGTAATATTGCAAACGTAACTACACTATTAGGGGGAGATACCCAAGCTCCTACGGCACCAAGTAATTTGACTGCCAGCGGTACAACTAACACTACAACCAACCTTTCATGGACAACATCAACGGACAATGTTGGTGTTACGGGATATACGATATTAAGGAACGGCACAAGTGTAGGTACAACTACCGGTGCAACTAACTTTAATGTGACAGGGCTTACACAGGGTACTGCCTATTCTTTTACGGTAACGGCTAGGGATGCCGCGGGGAATGTTTCACCATCGAGCAACACCGTAAATGTTACCACAACTGGTAGTGCCGGAATAATTGATTATACTTCTGAAAACTCAAACTTAATAACTGTGGATTGGAAGGCAAGGGATTTGTTCGCAGATCGAAACGTGGGAATTGGCACTGTCGATACACATGGATATAGGCTTGCAGTGGCGGGAAAAATGGTTGCTGAAGAAGTGAATGTGAAATTAAAGGTAAACTGGCCTGATTATGTTTTTGAAGAAGATTATATACTGCCTTCATTAAAAGAGGTAGAGAAACACATTCTGCAAAAAGGGTATTTACTAAATATGCCGAGTGCCCAAGAGGTAGCAAAAGAGGGTATAGACATAGGAAAGATGAATGCTAAATTGTTGCGAAAAATAGAAGAGCTCACTTTGTATGCTATAGATCAAGAAAAGAAGATACAGAGACTGGAACAAGAAAATAAGCGAATAGATTCAATTGCCGATAAATTAATGAAGTTGGAGCAATTCTTTAAAGAAAACCATAAATAAGCTTAGCAGCTAAATTAAAGATGAAACAGATTTATAGAATATTAATTCTTTTATGTTTTGCCCATAGCTTAAGCGCGCAAAGTATTCGGAAGAATTATCAGGAAATGACCAATTATGAGAAGACTGCACTTGTAAATGCTTTTTATGAATTAAGGAATGGACCTGATTTGTTTAATGATCTGGCCGTTTTTCATAGCCAATATTTTAATTTTGACAATACCATTGATCCAACACGTCTGGATTTGCACTTTAATCTTCCCGACGAAGCGGAGCGTGAGATATTTTTGGCTTGGCATAGACGGCAAATGTTCGAAATGGAGCAGGCGGTACAAAATATAAATCCTAAAATAAGCCTAGCGTTTTGGAATACTACAAATGATCAAGCCTTGAATTCGGCTCTATGGGATGAAAATTTCATGGGCAGTTTTAATACCAATTGGGATTTGCGTAGAAGGCTAGGGCATGATGGTCCACTGCCTACACCATCGGAGGTAAGCGTTTTGTATGGTATTTCAAATTTCTTCCAGTTTTCTAATGAGTTTGAAAGGAGAAACGTTCATAGAGGGGCACATGTTTGGACAGGAGGTGCAATGCCCACTCCTTTATCACCAAGAGATCCTATATTTTATTTCCATCATGTATATGCCGATTTTATTTGGTACAATTGGGAAGAAATCCATCATAATTCCGCATATATAACCACTTCCATGTTACGATATGATGGGACTTATGTTTTCAATGGACAAACTTTGCCCTTGGTAAATCCCAACGACATTACAGATACGAGGTCATTGGGAGTTTTCTATGGATCTGACGGATTGGCAAAACTCAACAATTATATTGTGAGCAATACGTATAGACCTGAAGAGATTTTTTATTACCAATATCGGATAGAAGTTGGTAACAATTTTATTATTCCAGAGGGTGCAAATTGTAGAATCGAGTCGGTAAACGAAATCAAATTACTGCCTGGTTTTGTGGCAGATTCTGGCTCTAAATTTGTTGCATCCATAGATGTTGCCACTACTCAGCAAAGGCCTCAAAACAAAGTTAGAGCGAAAAACCCATATAATTATGATGAAAACATCAACACCGCAATTATATGGGAGGAAGATAATAAAGATGATACACCTATAATTATAGACAGTTATCCAAATCCATTTTCAGATAAGATTACCATTAAGCTCAATAAGAATACCAATTGTACTGTAGCGGTATACAATATGATGGGGGGGGTGATTAGAGAGGAAGCCTTTCATAATACTAATACCATAATTATAAATAAATTATATGGACTTTCCCCTGGCTTTTATGTTATAAGTGTGGTAGATGCGGATGGCAAAATTCTATTGGCGAAGCGCGTTATAAAAATGTAATACGCATAAAACTTAAAATAACGAAGCCGTCTCAGAATTGATTGAAACGGTTTTTTTCATACTTTCTTCTCGGTCTCCTGTTCAAGAATGATCTTCAAATATTCAAATCTTACAAGGGTTCCGGAAGTATTGAGACACTTTCGTTATTTTGAACAATTTAAAGCGGTCTTTTATGGAACCAAAAAAAGGTTAATCTTATTTATATAATAGCTTCTTAATGCTTGTTATTGTGGTCCATATGCAAGCTATTGGGATCTCTAAATTTACAACAAGGAGGTAGGTTGTTATAGACCTTGTCGCTTGCATTTTCTGTATCTGAATCATGTCCTACTAAAGCTATTGCTTTTTTAATATCAAGAGGCGTACATTTATTTTCATCCAATATCAAGGTCAGCTGCTTTGAGGGAATATCCCAATTGGCATATTTTACTCCTTTTACCTGCGATGAAGCTTTTTCAATTCGCGACTTGCACATACCACAGTTTCCCTTAACCTCGATACTTATTTTTTTGTTTTTGTCCTTACCCTGGGCATTTACATTAATGCTCAAAAAACAAACAGTGACGATTAAGAATATACTTTTAATGTTGATTGATCTTCCCATAATTTCTTTTTTTTTCGTTTTTAAAAAATAGTTATTATTACTTGAATAATGATTTAGTGTTTTGAGCATAACTCTCATTGTCTTGATTATAAATATCCAATGAGTCATTTTCTTATTTGCAGGCGTATCTTTTAAAGATGGATTTTATCTCAGTTTGTATCTAAACCCAACGTAATAGGTTTCTCCTAATACCGGAGCATATAATATAGTACTGTCAAAATAAAGGCCAAATGGATCCTGGGCACTAATGATAGGCTTTTTTTGTACACTATTTCCCATGTTCTCGCCTCCTAAATAAAGATCTAGCTTTTCATTAACGACCCGCGTTAGTTGGGAGTTTATAATACTATAAGGTTTAGAAAATGGAACAAGCTGATATTCTACAGGATTTGTCGAGGTGTTTGGCAACCTTTGTTCACCTGTCCAATGTAGAGTGAAATCCATTTTCCATTGGCCTTCTCTAAATTTTTTGATGCTTTCATAACCTAGATTAGTGAAAAAACGATGTTTTGGCTGCAATGGTTTTTCTAATGTACCAGATAAGTAGTTTATTTTCACATCATAATATTTATAGGTGAGTCTAACGTTAAGATTTTGGATTATTTCATAATTTAAATCTACTTGTAAACTTTTTGAAATACTCTTTCCTTTCAGGTTATAGAAGGATACTTCCTGTGGGTTTTCCCAATCGACTATGACCTGATCCTTAAAATCAGTTATATAGTAATCTACTGAAAAGTCCATTGCCCTGTTCCATAGATATAATTTTTGGACAAAACCAAGACCGGTATTCCAAGCAATTTCTGGATTTAGAGAATAGAGGTTTCCATTATTGGGAATAATATGTATTGCCCTAGAGGAAGCAAAAAGTTGCTGGTTTTCAGCAAATATATTGGCAGCTCTTTTTCCTCTGCCAGCAGAGAACCGTAGGCTGGCTTTGTTCCAAAGGGAATGTCGTACGTGCAAGCGAGGCGTAATAAAACTCCCTAGCCTATTGTGATTGTCGGCTCTAATTCCTGCAACAAAGCTCAGTTTTTCAAGATTATCATAGGTGTATTCAAAGAAGGCGCCTAATGAATTGTCTTGTCTGTCAAAGTTGTGGTTGTTTACTTTTTCGTTAAAATAATCATAGGTAAAGCTGAGCCCTGTTTTGAACTTATTGTGCGAACCTCCGATGATACTGTTAAAAATGGCATTTGAATAATAGGACGTGTGTTGAATATCGTATATATTATAACCGTAATAGGAGTTTTGGTCGTGATAGCTAAAGGCCGTTTGATATCCAAAGCTTTGATATGGTAATTCTGGAAAAACGTAGCCCACCTTGGCAGAGAGGTCGAGTCTGTTCGATTTCACCTCACTTCCCCATGCATTGTTTGTGAATTTATCTGTTTTTGAATCAAAGTTTTTCTCCCCAGTTTGTTTTTCATCGAATAGGAGTTGCGCTGTAAAGAAACTTACCCATCCTTTCTCAGGATCCAAAAATTGCCATCTATTCATAAAGTTCAGTTGCTTCGCAAGCGGAGCATCCAAAAAATTATCAGAGTTCCGGTCTATTACACCATTTCTAAGATTTGAGTGTACATACAATCCAGTCGCTAATTTATTGGAAAATTTCTTATTGTATCGCGCATTTAGCTCATACCGTCCATAATTATTAGCATACATATTCAAAAAAACATTCCTATCAGTTAATGGTTTTACCAATTCACTATTTATTTGGCCGGAAATACTCTCAAAACCATTCACAACGCTTCCAGAACCTTTGGTAATTTGAATGCTTTCTGTCCAAGAACCTGGAATAAAGGAAAGTCCATATATTTGAGAAGCACCCCGAATAGATGGTATATTTTCTTGGGTAAACAATAAATAGGGACTGTTTAAACCTAGCATCTGGATTTGCTTGGCTCCGGTAACGGCATCTGAAATGTTTACATCTACGGCAGGATTCGTTTCAAAGCTTTCGGACAAATTACAACATGCCGCCTTTAACATTTCCCTGCTATCTACAGTCACTACATTTTGTACATTAAATAACGATTTTCTGATGGAGTTTATTTTTTTATTCAATACCACTTCTTCTAGGTCCAAATTGGCATGTAGCCATATTTTTCCCAAATTTGGTCTATTAACAATTATGGTATCAGTTCTATATCCTACATAACTCACAACAAGTTTTTTAAATTCTTTGTTAAATGCGAGGCTAAATTCTCCTTTAGAATTGGTAGTCGTGCCTATCGTACTATTTAGCCATACAATATTTACTTCCGATAGCACTTTGTCCTTCTGAGTATTGTTAAATTCTAAAACGGTTCCTGTTATATTTACTTGACTGTATAGGCCAGAACTCAATAATTGTAATACAACAAAAAAAGAAATTTTCATGTCAGATATTTTAACTGTGCTATTTTTTTAAGCTAGAGAGCTGTTTCCAAAAGAAATTACTTGAAGTACTTTTATTATTGTAATAATTCTAGGCTCATTTTATTCGGCAGATTAATGTTGGATAAACTCAAGTGCACATCAATATTTAAAGATAAATATATCCCAAATTTTTTAAAATATAGCATAAACAAAAGTTATTTGGTTATTACTATAAAATGCTATGGCCAAGGCATTTAAAATATTTATATTTAATCCTTATTTTATAGCCGGCAGTAATTTAAAGCTTTTACTTAATTCTTTAATCCGATGAAAATTTTGCTTATTGTAGGGGTATTGGGACTTTGTGCTTTTTGTTCAAGCAAAGAAGGGATTCATAAGGTACAAAAAACCAAGATAAGGGTAATAAATCTCAGTGAAGAACATTTTACTAATGTGATGTTATTTTCAATGAATTTTCAAGATCTTAAACCGAGAGACACCTCCGAATATCAAGTTCTGAATTTTGACCCTTTAAAAGATGATTCTTTAATTTATTGTTCAGTTGGCGGTGTCAATTTTGCCAGATATTTGGAAATACCCGTTAATGAGGTGAAAAATGTTTCTTATCTCATAGATAGTATTCAAAACGGAATTCTATATATTACTACTAAATATGAAGATTGATTGAGGCGGGTAGCGAAAAAAACTTCTTCACTTCATGTCAGATTCTAAGACCATATTAAATTGAACAGATCAATCCTAAATATTGTGTTTATGAGAATATTTTGGAATTTCAGCGGAACCTTAGCGAAAAGTATTTTCGTGCCTTGCATTTAAAAATGGGCTGTCAAGGAAATCGCAAAAACTCAAATGCCTTATAAATGTTCGATTAAAATAAACACCACGTAAATTTCTTAATGCTTCAAAAATTAAAAACCAAACCATTAAGTTAAGGGCTATTAAGGGTTTCGTTGGGACCATCACAATTCATTTATTTATCATGTTTCAAGGCAAAAGCGTATGGTTTATAAGATTTCATAGCGTTCTTTGCGAAAAACCTTAGAGCGGCTTTTGTTTAAAAAGAAACTTTAAACGAAATGGAGCACTCTAATTTAAACCCAAAGCAAAAGCGCATTGTTCGCAAGGTTATAAAATTTCTTGGCGATCTTTTGCGAAAATCCATTACGCCCCTTGCGTTTAAAAAAGAGGCATTAGACTAACTTCAATTCAAACGCGCTCAATTATTCATAAAAAAAGCCCTTCGATTAAGCAGAGCTTTATGATTTAATTTTCAGAATATTTATTTCGAACTAAAATAACTCATTCAGGACCTTCGCTAATCTAATCCCACCAATTTGCAATTGGCTGCGTGCTACGTCCATGAATTTATAAGAATACGCATAACTTAAATTTTCGCCTGGCCCAACGGAAGCATAAATCGTTTTGGCCAGATTTTGAGTTTCATTAACCCAATCAATAACAGAACCTTGTTGAAGAAACTTGACTTGTTTTTTTGAAAGGAAGTCTGCATTTGCAGCAAATTCGCTATAACTCATCTTGTCACCATCAAGCATTTGGCTGTCCCAAACTCTATGAAGGTTGGTGTCTTTATAAAACCAGTGTACTTTAATATCGTTCCCGCCGCGGTCTTCTAAACGACCAATATGCAGTGGTTGATGCAAATCGCCTACGAGATGCACTAACATTTTTAAATAAAATGCTTTGTCGGCATCTGTGGCATTCGGATCTTTAATAACGGTTTTGCAATAGGCAATTCCAGTGACCAAATCGCCTGCCGGATTCTTTTTGGAGGTTTCATAAGTCTGATCAAAGTCCATATTCACATAATGCCAAGATTCAAATTCTTTATAACGTGGATCTGATTTAATATCATCGCTAAAAGTAGACACCAAGGCCAACGATTGATGGTTTAATATCTTTTTTATTTGGCGTTTCGTTTTATTTGTAATGTATTGATCGGCAATAGCGCCCACAACGCGGTGTCCTGTAGCACCCCATTTTAAAGCAGCTTGACTATTGAAACTAAAAAGGATAAACGTTGTTAAAATGTAAAGGAATTTAGATGGCATTTTCACTATTTTTTATTATTTCTTTTATTAAAATTTTTATCACCTCTCGTTTTAGGCTTCTTATATTTTTTGGCAAGATCTCGATGGTAGGATCCTCCTAAGTTTTCTTTTTTGTTTTTTTCTTTTTTCTCATGAAAAGCGGGGCCAGCAATATCCTCATCACGTCGCTTTATAGGATTGTTGCGTTCTTTATTCTGCGGACGTTCTTCTTCAATAAGATCGGTAGAAATGGTAACGTCTTCAGGGATTTCTTTTAATGGAATTTCCATTTGCATCAAGTCCTCAATAGATGACACAAATTCCTGTTCCACTTCCGTAGAAAACATAAGGGCATGGCCTTCGCGTTCAGCACGACCGGTTCGACCGATACGATGCATATAGTTTTCTGGAAAGTGTGGCGTGTCAAAATTGATAACGTGACTCACATGATCAATATCCAGTCCACGCGCCATTACATCGGTAGCAATCAAGATGCGATTAGTACCTTCTCTAAACTGCTCTATGCTTCGAAGTCTATAGTTTTGAGTTTTATTGGAATGAATGACACAAACTTCATTCGGGAAAATCTCTTCGATTTTGTCGAATAAAAGATCGGCCATTTTTTTATAAGCGACAAAAATCAAGACCTTGTTGAAGGTTTCTTTATCGCGAAGCAAATGTTCCAACAAATTTACTTTGGTATAGAAATTAGGTACATTATAACGCTCTTGAGTGATGTTTTCCAAAGGTGTTCCCGAAACTGCAACGGTTACTTTTACTGGAGCTGTAAAAAAATTGGTAATTAATTCATCAACATCATCAGTCATGGTTGCTGAAAACATAATGTTCTGACGACGCTCAGGCAAGATGTCAAAAATATTTAAAAGCTGATGTCTAAAACCTAAATCGAGCATGACATCCACTTCATCAATGACCATTTTTTGAATGGATTTCAACTGTAGCACGTGGCTAACCGCCAAATCAAATAAACGACCTGGAGTAGCGACTACAATATCCAATCCCTGTGCAATAGCTTGTTTTTGAGTGTTGATGTTTACGCCACCATAAACCCCAAGGACTCTGACGTTGATGTATTTAGTAAGTTTTTCAATATCCTCAACCACTTGAACGACCAATTCCCGAGTGGGAACCATAATCATAACCCTCGGATTGTCCTGTTTTGCAAACGGCAGATTTTTAAGAATGGGCAACATATAGGCATAGGTTTTACCAGTACCAGTTTGCGCAATTCCTACCACATCTTTACCGGAAGCCACCACATTAAAAGCTTCTTCCTGAATAGGAGTAGGTGTGGTAAACCCTAAATCGTCTAAGGCGTTATATAACGGGGTATTTAAATTTAGGTTTTTAAAACTCAAGGTGTGTTTGTTGTTAAGATGTTATTAGAGTATCAAGAATTAAGTATTAAGAACTCTGTACTTCGTACTTTGTACTTATTTCCAAGCTGCAAAGTTAAAGCTAAAATTCAACTTATACTAAATGCGTTTCGTGTATTTCGATGGTGTACGAGGCGGAGTAGGTCTTATGTTTCTCTAAAGCTACAATCCCTTCTTTGTCCTTTAAAATCTGATTGCTGTTTTCAGAATCTGCCAAACCTTGCCAAGGTTCAATGCATACAAAGTCGGCATTTGGTTTTGCCCAAATTCCCAGAAAAGGAAAGTCTTGATATTTAACACTCAAAATTTCGCCATGTTTTTTGCTTTCCAAGGTGACTTTCTTCGATTTTAAATCCTTAAAAACAAGCGCGTCTTTATCAAATAAATGGTAATTGAGGTCAATGGTGTTTGGCGTATTAAATGTAGCTTCTGTTTGACCGGTAAACAAACCGGTATTCAAATTAAGTAAGTGTGTTTGAGAAGTTTCTGGATATTCAAACTTCAAATTGTAGTCGTCATAATTCTCATCAGGATACATAGGACATTTGAAAGCAGGATGACCACCAAGACAAAAATAAATGGTTTTATCATCAATATTTTTTACTTCATAAGTGATTTTTATTGTATTTTTCAACAATTCATAGGACACTGAATATTCGAATTTAAAAGGATAACTTAGTAAAGTTTCTTCTGAATATTTCAATGTGAACGTAAGCTGATCATTGTTTTTTTCGGAAAGCACAAAATCGTCGTTGTTTCTGGCAAATCCGTGCCTAGATAGTTTATAAATATCCGTTCCATGTAGATATTCACCATCTTTTAACCCACCAACAATAGGAAATAAATTGGGTGCATGACCATTCCAAATATCCGGATTACCATTCCACATAAACTCATTAACATTTTTTACAGAAGAAATTTTTCGTAATTCGGCGCCCACCGGATGAACGGATATTTTTAAAAGCGCATTTTTTAAGCTAAACATGGTTTTGATATTTTCAACTAAAATACGAACTTCTGATTTAGTTTGTAGAATCTCATTAACTTTACTTCGGAAAATTGAATTTTGAGAACACAGCATACTTTTACGATAAAAACGCCAAACTTTAAAAGCCAGCTCTTGCAATGGAGTCAGCAATTTGAAGAAGTCGTTTGGTTGGACTCCAACAGTCATGATCAAAAATACAGCGATTATGATGTGGTTTTGGCGGTCGATGCGTTTACCTGCATTTCTACAGATAGTCAGCAAGCTTTTGACAAATTGCAGGAATATCAAACCCTGACTAACGACTGGATTTTCGGCTATTTGACTTACGATTTAAAAAATGATCTCGAAAATCTACAATCGACTAATTTTGACGGTTTAAACTTTCCGGAATTGTTCTTTTTTCAACCTAAAAAAATAGTTTTGATCAAAGGCGATCAAGTGGACATGCACTATCTGAGGATGGTGGACGATGAATTTGAATCTGATTTGAAAGAAATCGAAGAATTATCCAACATTGAAAATATTGTCGTTTTAGAGAAAATCAACATCAATTTACGAGTGACCAAAGATCAGTATTTTGAAAAGGTCAATGCAATGCTGGCACATATCCACAGAGGCGATATTTATGAGGCTAATTTTTGTCAGGAATTTTATGCTGAAAATACAACCATTGATCCCTTTGAAACCTATCAAAAGTTGAATGCCATTTCAAAAGCACCATTTGCTACGTTTTTCAAAAATCATCATAATTATGCCTTATCAGCATCTCCAGAACGTTATTTGAAAAAGAAGGATACGATAGTAATTTCACAACCAATTAAAGGAACTGCAAAACGTTCAACAGATCTTATTGCGGATGATAATTCAAAACAAGAGCTCAAAAATGATTTGAAGGAACGCAGTGAAAATATCATGATTGTCGATTTAGTACGCAATGATTTATCACATACCGCTATTAAAGGCAGTGTGAGGGTCGAAGAACTTTGTGAAGTTTACACCTTTGAGCAAGTGCATCAAATGATCTCGACGATCACGTCAATTGTTGACGAAAAGACAGCTCCAGTAGCTATTTTGAAAAGCACTTTCCCGATGGGAAGCATGACAGGAGCACCTAAAATTTCTGCCATGAAAATCATTGAAGATCTTGAAGAAACCAAACGCGGATTGTATTCTGGCGCTATTGGTTATTTCAATCCAGCTGGCGATTTCGATTTTAACGTCGTCATCAGAAGTATCTTATATAATGCCGAAAACCACTATGTTTCTTATTCCGTAGGTGGCGCCATTACTGCCAAAAGTGATCCTTTAAAGGAATATGAGGAATGCTTGATCAAGGCGAAAGCGATGAGAGAAGTGTTAGAAAACTAACTATATTTAATAGAAAACTATGAAAACAATTATCCTAAGTCTGTGTGTTGTTTTGCTATTATCGTCTTGTAAGGAAGAAAATAAAATCCCAGAAAACTTTGATTATGGTACAATTGAGAACGGCGTCTACAGCAATAAGTTTTTCAATTTAGAATTGTCCTATAACAAAGATTGGAGCCCTAAATCAAGAGAACAAATGACCGAAATGACTGAACAAGTTCGAGAGTTTGTGAATGGGGATAATGAAAATTTGAAAGCAACTTCGAAAGCATCCGAAGTTAATTTTGCGGAGTTGTTTGCCATATTTAAGTTTCCAAAGGGGACGGTTTCTGAGTTTAATCCTTCATTGATTATCAATGCGGAAAATCTTAAAAGTTTACCGCAGATAAAGACGCCGAAAGATTATATTAATGAAACTAAAAGTATGCTGGACTCAGGGCCGTTGAATTTTGTTTACAAAGAGAAGCCCAACTCTATAACTATTGGCGGTAAAGAATTTGCCAGCATGGAAGTTTTTAGTCCAGATTATGACATCACGCAAGAGTTTTTTGTAGCTTTTGATAACGGATTTGCCATTGCTATGGTCATTTCATATAATGATGATCTTCAAAAAGAAAGTCTTCATAAAATGATCGACAATTTAAAATTCAACTAATGTTACAGGCTTTTCGACAACATCTCGACGCAGATTTAGATTTTCTTAAAGATAGCCGATTGCTCTTGGCGATTTCTGGTGGATTGGACAGTGTGGTGTTAGCACATTTATGCCATAAATTAGATTTAAAAGTGTCTTTTGCACATTGTAATTTTAATTTAAGAGGTGCAGAAAGTGATGCCGATGAAGAATTTGTGTTAGCGTTGTCAGAAGATTTAGAACTGGAGATTTTTATAGAAAGTTTTGAAACAGAAGTTTATGCCGAAGAAGAAGGCATTTCAATTCAAATGGCTGCTCGTGAACTGCGTTATAATTGGTTTTCTGAATTGGCAGAACAGCTAAATTTTGATTATATCCTAACCGCACATCATGTCGATGATAATCTTGAAACTTTCCTGATCAATTTAACGCGAGGCACCGGATTGGAAGGTTTAACAGGAATTCCTGAAGTATCGGACAAAATCGTACGGCCTTTATTGCCGTTTTCAAGAGAAACGCTTGAGAAATATGCCATTTCTGAACATATGAAATGGCGAGAAGACAGCAGCAATGCGTCAACAAAATATCTGAGGAATAAATTACGCCATGATATTATTCCGATTTTAAAACAGATGAATCCGCAGCTGCTTCAAAATTTTAAAACCACTATTTCCAATTTGCAAGACAGTCAGGATCTTATTGAAGATGCCGTTCTTGAAGTGCAGAAAAAAGTTGTTGAAGTGGCCGATAATCAGATAAAACTGAACATTAAAAAAATAAAAAAGCTCTCCAATCCCAAAGCCTATCTCTACCAATTATTAAAGGATTTTAATTTTACGGCGTGGCATGATGTGGTTCATTTATTGGATGCCCAATCCGGAAAACAAGTGTTTTCTTCAACCCATCGATTGCTAAAAGATCGCGATTTTTTGTTGCTGAGCGAAATTGATTCAGCATCTCAAGAAAATCCCATTTCAATCTTAATAGAAGATCGAGAAGTTAAAACGTTAGTTGGTCATTTGTTTTTCGACCAAGTTGATGCGATCTCAGAAACCTCAAAGAATACTATTTATGCCGATGCTGATCAAGTGAAATATCCTTTAACCCTTCGGAAATGGCAGGAAGGCGATGTCTTCTATCCGTTGGGAATGAACGGCAAGAAAAAGTTGAGCAAATATTTTAAAGATGAAAAACTGTCTTTAATTGAAAAGGAGCATATTTGGATTCTTTTTTCTGGAGAAGAGGTCGTTTGGGTCATCGGAAAACGAGCTGATGACCGTTTTAAAGTCACAGAAAACACCACCAATATTTTAAAAATAGAATTACGATAAATGAAGTTGCAAGGTCAAATAGTCGATATCCATAACAAACGAATTTTTAGAGGCGAAGTCACTATTCAAAATGGGAAAATAGAGCGCATTGAAGCGATGCATCACAATATTGATCACTATATTCTCCCAGGTTTTATAGATGCACACATCCATATTGAAAGCTCCATGTTGGTGCCCAGTGAATTTGCGCCTTTAGCAGTAAAACATGGTACCGTGGCGACAGTGTCTGATCCGCATGAAATAGCAAATGTTCTGGGTGTTGAAGGTGTCGAATTTATGATTGCCAATGGCAAAAAAGTCCCGTTTAAATTCAATTTCGGTGCGCCTTCATGTGTGCCGGCGACTGATTTTGAATCGGCGGGCGCTATTATAGATGCTGAAGGCGTCAAAAAACTACTCGAAAATCCGGACATTAAGTATTTGGCTGAAATGATGAATTATCCAGGAGTGCTTTTTAACGATGCTGAAGTGATGAAAAAAATCGCTTGGGCAAAACATCATAATAAACCTGTAGATGGTCATGCACCCGGAGTTTTAGGGGATGACATAACAAAATATATTAGCGCAGGAATTACCACCGATCACGAGTGTTTTACCTATGAAGAAGGTTTGGAAAAACTACAAAAAGGCATGAAAATCCTGATTAGAGAAGGAAGTGCCGCCAAAAATTTTGAATCCTTGATCGATTTACTGCCCGAACATTATGAGAACATGATGTTTTGTAGCGATGACAAACATCCTGATGATTTACTATTGCATCATATCAATAAACTGTGTGCGAGAGCTGTTGCAAAAGACATGGATATTTTTAAAATTCTTCAAGTGGCTTGCCTCAATCCTATAAAACATTATGGTTTGGATGTAGGTACTTTAAATGTAGGAGATGCAGCTGATATGATTGTTGTGGATGATTTAAAAACATTTAAAACCTTGCAAACCTATATTGACGGCCAATTAGTATATGATAACGGAACTTCTCTCATTGAGAAAATAGCTTTTAAAAATCTCAATAATTTCAATACCTCTAAAAAGGAAATAGGCGATTTTAAATTTGAATCTGCCTCCAAAAAAATCCGTGTGATTGAAGCCTTGGAAGGTCAATTGGTTACCAATGAAATGATAGCTGATAGTTTGATTGAAGATGGCAATCTCGTGTCAAACTTAGAAAAGGATATTTTAAAAATGGCCGTGGTTAATCGTTATCAAGATCAGCCGCCTTCTATGGCGTTTATTAAGAACTTCGGATTAAAAACCGGTGCGATTGCGAGTTCTGTAGGTCACGACTCACATAATATTATTGCGGTCGGCGTTTCAGATGATGCCATTTGTAAAGCCGTGAATTTGCTGATTGAAAACAAAGGCGGAATTTGTGCCGTTTCTGATTCTGAAGTACAGATTTTGCCCTTACCAGTTGCAGGAATCATGAGCGATCAAGATGGTGAAACCATAGGAAAACAATATGCTGCGTTAGACGAGATGGCAAAACAGTTGGGAAGTACTTTGAAAACACCGTATATGACTTTATCTTTTATGGCACTTTTAGTAATCCCAGCATTAAAACTCAGCGATAAAGGTTTATTCAATGGAAAGGACTTCAAGTTTACCAGCGTTGCAGTCGAATAAAAAACTCCGTGAATCTCTGTAATTCCTCAGGGAAACTCTGCGGAATGCATCCAACTTAATAACAAACATCTAAACAACATACAACCTAATGCCCATTATCGATTCCACATTTAAACCACCTTTCTATTTCAGAAAAGCATTTGTCGCCACCGTATATTCCGGATTGATCCGAAAAGTCCAAATAAAACAATCGCGGGAACGGATGGAATTGGCAGATGGCGATTTTATCGATTTAGATTGGAGTTACGCGGATCAAAAATCCGATAAGGTTATTATTTTACTCAGCGGATTGGAAGGTCATGCCCAACGACCTTATCTCACAGGTGCAGCAAAACTCTTCAATCAAAATGGGATTGATGCGCTTAGTGTCAATTTCAGGGGAAATAGCGGCGAACCCAACCGAAAGTATTATGCCTACCATTCTGGCGCAACGGACGATTTGCATACCATTGTGATGCACGCGATCAAGGATAAAAATTATACTGAAGTTTATCTGAAAGGTATCAGTTTAGGTGGAAATATGGCATTAAAATATTTGGGCGAACGCGATGATCTGCCATCTGAAGTTAAAGGATGTATCGCAGTCTCCGTGCCTTGTAGTTTGGAACATTCTTCGAAACAATTGCACAGTTTTTTGAATAAACCTTTTCATGACCGATTTAGAGATAGTTTGATAGAAAGTCTGAAAGTAAAACAGGCTAAGTTTCCCGATAAATTATCTCTAGAAGAAATTAAGACCATCAAAACGCTGCACGATTTTGATGAAGTCTATACCTCAAGAGCCCACGGATTCAAAAATGCCTTAGATTATTATAGAAAAAGCAGTTGTCTTCAGTTTCTGCCTCATGTGAAAGTGCCAAGCCTTATCATCAACGCCTTGAACGATTCGTTTTTAACCCCAGAATGCTTTCCTGTAAAAGACGCAAAAAACAATCCCAATCTGTATTTAGAAATGCCACAATATGGAGGTCATGTCGGCTTTATTCAGCGCGGCGGGGTTTATTATAATGAGAAACGCGCTTTGGAGTTTGTGAAGGAAATTAATAAGAATTAAAATTTCTCGCGGAGGCGGGGAGACACAAAGAAAAAAGGCATTAGGAATGAGGTGTTAGGGATTGGTAGGAGTACCAGCATATTCAAAATTCTCCGTGAGACTCTGTGAAATCTCCGTGTAACTCTGTGTAATAACGTGTAGTGAACATCAGCAAAAATCAGCGTCACCCGCCTGAACGGACGGGCAGGTCAGCGTTCTATTGAAATGGAGTCGTTTGTGTTAATTAGTGAAATTAGTGTCAAAAAAAATCAACTTTTAAAATCTTCCGGAAACCCTTCTAGTATCAAATCCCAAAGGATAGGCAAGACGAAATATACAAACAAAGTCAAAACAATAATCGATATAATATTCATCATAAACCCTTTGCTGACCATATCCGGAATCCTCAGGTAACCAGAGCCAAAAACAACCGCATTAGGAGGCGTTGCCACCGGTAACATAAATGCGCAAGACGCAGCAACCGCAGCCGCGACCATCAAAATAAACGGATGGATATCGACGGTCATAGCCATCGGCGCCAATACAGGTAATAACATCGCCGTAGTGGCCAAATTGGAAGTGATTTCGGTTAAAAAGTTGACCGCTGTAATGAGCATTAAAATAAGAAGAAAAGTCGATAGACCTGAAAAAGTCGTCATTTGATTCCCCAACCAAACTGCTAAGCCGCTCGTTTCAAATCCGCTGGCAATGGCCATCCCACCACCGAAAAGTAAAATAATACCCCAAGGTAATTTCACAGCATCTTCCCAAGCCATCAGTTTGTGTTTTTTGTTTTTAGAAGGAATAAGAAACAATACAATGGCGAAAATGATGGCAATAATCGTATCATCCAATTTCGGAATTAATTTATCAAAAAGAAGCGAACGCGTAATCCAAAAGAATGCGGTGGTGCCAAAAACAATAGCCACCATTTTTTCTTCATAAGTGATTTTTCCTAAGGTTTTTAATAAGCGCTTGATTTCAGTTTTGCCTCCAGGGAATTCTTTCTGTTCAAATTTGAAGGCATATGTGGTCAAATATTTCCAGCAGATTAAAAGCAATAGTACAGAGATGGGAAATCCAAACATAAACCATTGTAAAAAGGTAATTTCATATCCGTAGGTATTTAAGACTACACCTGCCAAAACTAAGTTGGGAGGCGTCCCAATCAAGGTTGCAATCCCGCCAATAGAAGCACTATACGCAATGGCGAGCATGAGCGCTTTTCCAAACAAACGCGTTTCGTTTTCAATGGTATTCGGATTATCCTTGAGTTGTGTGATAATGGCGATACCGATGGGCAACATCATCACAGCTGTAGCTGTGTTGGAAATCCACATGCTCAAAAATGCCGTGGCCACCATAAACCCGAGAATTATTTTCTTGATGTCAGAGCCAATTACATTGATGATATTGAGCGCAATCCGCTTATGAAGGTTCCATTTCTCGATCGCGATGGCGATGATAAATCCGCCCATATATAAAAAAATGTATTTATGTCCGAAAGATTCGGTGGTCGTACCCAGATCCAATCCGCCAGATAATGGAAAAAGCACAATCGACAATAAGGCATTAACTGCAATCGGAATCGCTTCGGTAATCCACCAAAGGGCTATCCAAGCTGTGGATGCCAATATAGCTCTGGCTTCTGGAGATAATCCTTCAGGCTTAAAAAACAATAAAATCAGGATAAATGATAGAGGTCCTAAGAGGAAACCGATGCGTTTAATGTTGTTCATATAGTTGGGTTGATGCGACTAAGATATGATTTTTTGATATCCATCAGGGAAATTTTTGAGTATTCCCATAAATGAATACGTTATGCGGTTTTAAGGAATTAGACATGAATTTCGAGTGCGCAGAATTATCGTTTTTCAGTGTTTTAGCATCTGATTATCTGACCAGTGGAAGTTAAAGGTTGTAAAATCGCTGTCATCACTTATTTATTAGATGCTGATTTTCCACTTTGAAGTTCAAATCATTCTACCTACATTTATCAAAATCAATCGACTATGCTCAAAAAAGTTTTTGGAAGTGCTGTATTTGGTGTTGAGGCAACAACAATTACGGTAGAAGTCAATTGCGATAATGGCGTTGGGTATCATCTGGTTGGACTTCCTGACAATGCCATCAAGGAAAGTAACTTCCGAATTGCAGCAGCACTTCAAAATAACGGCTATAAAATCCCTGGCAAAAAGATCATCATTAACATGTCGCCTGCCGATTTACGCAAAGAAGGTTCCAGTTATGACCTGACGTTGGCTATTGGTATTTTAGCCGCCACTGAACAAATTCAAGCTGAAAATTTAGAGGAGTATTTGATTATGGGCGAGTTGTCTTTAGATGGGAATTTACAACCCATTAAAGGTTCTCTTCCAATAGCAATTAAGGCTCAAGAAGAAGGCTATAAAGGTTTTATCCTCCCCATGCAAAATGCGAAAGAAGCCGCGATCGTTGCTGGTTTGGAAGTGTATGGTGTAGAGAATATCAAAGAGGTTATTGATTTTTTTGATAAAAACATACCGATTGAGCGGACTATAATTAATGTTCAAGAAGAGTTTTATAAAAATTTAGATTTTCCAGAATTCGATTTTTCAGATGTCAAAGGGCAGGAATCCATCAAACGTTGCATGGAAATCGCCGCTGCTGGTGGACATAATATTATTTTGATTGGACCTCCAGGAGCAGGAAAAACGATGTTGGCCAAGCGTCTGCCAAGTATCTTACCGCCCATGACCATGCGAGAAGCTTTGGAAACTACCAAGATTCATTCCGTGGCTGGCCGAGTTAAAGACAATACTGGATTGATGTCGCAGCGCCCTTTTAGAAGCCCCCATCACACAATATCGAATGTTGCCCTTGTCGGCGGCGGCAGTTATCCACAACCTGGAGAAATTTCCTTGTCACACAATGGCGTACTTTTTTTGGACGAACTGCCAGAGTTTAAACGTGACGTTTTAGAAGTCATGCGCCAACCTTTGGAAGATCGGGAAGTGACGATTTCACGCGCTAAATTTACGGTAACCTATCCGTCGTCATTTATGTTAGTGGCGAGTATGAATCCGAGTCCGGGTGGTTATTTCAATGATCCAAATGCACCCGTAACGTCATCGCCTGCAGAAATGCAACGCTATTTAAGTAAAATCTCAGGGCCGCTTTTGGACCGAATTGATATTCATATTGAAGTAACGCCGGTGCCTTTTGAGAAACTTTCCGACGAACGCAAAGGCGAAGCGTCCATAGATATTAGAGCGCGTGTGACCTTGGCAAGGGAGCGACAAACCAAACGTTTTGAGGAAAGTAACAGTGTCAATTATAACGCTCAAATGAATAGCAAGCAAATTCGCGAACATTGTAAGTTGGACGCCGCTTCCTTGCAATTGCTGAAAACGGCCATGGAACGGTTAAATCTGTCTGCCAGAGCGTACGATCGTATTTTAAAAGTATCACGAACCATCGCTGACTTAGAAGGTGTGGCTGATTTAAACGGCTCACATATCAGTGAAGCCATTCAATATCGAAGTCTGGATCGCGAAGGGTGGTTGGGGTAGATAAATTTCTTGCCTTTCGACTTTGCTCAAGATAAACTTCGGCAGGAACCTCATGTACCAAATGCAATCCCAAAACAATAAACATACTAAAACACAACTCAGTCACACACACAAATAATCACAATGAAATCACTCCTTTACACAATCCCATTCCTATTACTACTTTTTACCTGCAACTCTTCTTCCGAAGAAAAAAAAGATACCACCCCACCAACCCAAAAGATCGAACAAATCCCAGCACCAACATTACATCTGGAAGAAGCCAATCGATTAGCAGAATTGCCGATGAATTGCATCCAAACCGAATATCCTAACAAACTTGGCCAAACCATTGGTAGTAGTGCAGATCTAAAAGAACCAAAAACCCTTCATCCTGCATTTTATGGCTGTTTTGACTGGCATTCGTCTGTTCATGGGCATTGGAGTTTGGTCAGTTTGTTGAAACAGTTTCCAGAGTTGGATAAGAAAAATGAGATAACACAGATGCTCTTGCAAAACCTATCTAAAGAAAACATCATGGACGAAGTCAGTTATTTTTATGACAAACACAATACGAGCTATGAGCGCACTTACGGTTGGGCGTGGTTATTGAAACTTGCTGAGGAATTACATCCGTGGGATACGCCATTGGCAAGGGAACTTGAAGCCAACTTGCAACCTTTAACTGATTTGATTGTTACCAAATACCTCGAGTTTTTGCCAAAGCTCAATTATCCAATACGTGTGGGCGAACATTCAAATACGGCCTTCGGGTTGTCATTTGCTTATGATTACGCCAAAATTGTAGGAAATGAAACGTTAGGATCTTTAATCACACAACGTTCGAAAGACTTTTATTTGAATGATGCGAATTGCCCGTTGACATGGGAACCCAGCGGCTTTGATTTTTTGTCGCCTTGTTTTGAAGAAGCGGCTTTGATGAAGCGTGTCCTTCCTAAAGAAGAATTTAAAACGTGGTTGTCAGATTTTCTCCCACAGTTAAGAGACAAGAACTTCACTTTGGAACCAGGGAAAGTAAGTGATAGAAGCGATGGGAAATTAGTGCATCTCGATGGGGTCAATTTTTCACGGGCATGGAGTTTATATGAGATTTCTAAAGGTTTACCAGAATATGCACATCTCAAAAATATTGCCAATGCACATATTAATTATTCCTTACCAAGTATTGTGGGTGATAGTTATGAAGGCGGTCATTGGTTGGGAAGTTTTGCTATTTATGCGCTAAATACCGTGGCGCGTGATTAAAATATAGAGGAGACTATCTGTTTGGACTAGAACGCAGATGACGCTGATTTTGGTGGATTTTCACTGATTTTTTTAAAGGTTTTACTCAAACTGATCGTTGGAATTTGGTGCTTTTTCTTTTTGATTTTTTTCAATCGCAAACCAGCCCGTCCGTTCAGGCGAGTGATGCTGATTTGGGAAGTTTTTTACTGATTTTTTTGGGTCTTATTTATATGAATCACTTTTTGGAATTTGGTGCTTTTTATTTTGGAATTTAATTTAGCTGCTTTGCGCCTCCGCGTCTCTGCGAGAAATATGCAAGACTTTTTTAATTAGAACTTAGCATCTCATTTGCGGAATTATCTATTTTTTAGTCATTTATATGTAAATTTTCTATATTTTCATCCTCCAAACCGAAGAAACCAACCAATTATGAAAAATTTTATGATTCTTGTTATAGGAATACTTTTTGGCGCATTGGCCATGTATTTTTATTGTTGCCAATCTAATGAAGAAGAAGTGATAAGCAGCGCTCCGAAAGGTCTGATTACTCCTGACCAAGCCAAAGCCTTAGATCAGGCTTATAATCCGAGATACAAGTTAATCAGTGATTCTTTAGTTACTCGAAAAGGTGGTGATAACCGTTCGTCTTGGTATGGACTCGATCAAGTAAGAAATTATCTAAACTATGCTGAAAGAGAGGCCGAAAAATTAGGTTACACGATGGATGGTGTGCGCATCTATTTGGGTGCACATCCCGATCAAAACGGAGAAGCAGGATATACCACCATGTTTTTTATTCCAACAGGAAAATCTCATAAAGCAGAGGCCTCGATGTTGAATTTCTCTATGCAGTCAGGTGGCGGGGATATTCCTGGAGCGGGAGGAATGGATTTGGGTAGCAGCGGAAACCCTCCTAGAGCAAATTACCCTCAGTGACAGGAAATTATTAACCTTTATATGTTATTTCATGAAAAAATTATTTCAAATTTTGTGATCTCTTTCTGTATGTAATTGGTTATTTAAAGTCGTACTATTGAGGACGTGAAAACAAGGTTTTAGAAAATCAGCTAATAGCTGAAAGGTCTAATTTTTTAAGTGCGCGCAGTAGAATTAAATCAAAAAAGGGAATCCCTCCAGAGTCAAATCTGGGGACATCCACCAGGTGCCAAATATCCTCAACTCCCAAAAGATGAATGAATTTTTAATAGAAAATTATTTTTTGATTATTTATTCAAGTGAAGCATTGGCAGCAGTTATAGGCTTGTTTAGTCTTAGGAAATATAAATCTACTGTTGCCAAATACTTTATTTTTTTTCTAATTTATTCAGTATTAATTGATTTTTCAGGAAATTACACCGTGTTTATTAAAGAGAATGGATTCTTGTATTTTTTAAAAGGGACCATATTCAATACTAATTATTTGTTCTTAACTTTTTTTTGGATAATCGTTGGAACCATTTTTTATCTTTTATATTTCAGAAAAATTATTAAGACACCACGATTGAAAATAATTTTGAAGTTTGCTGTACTTTTATATGTGCCATTCTGTTTGATTGGTTTGATCGTCTTTCATAAGTCCTTTTTTGAAGGCTTTGTTCCTTTTATTCAATTTCTTTCAGTATTTGCAGTTTTTTTAGCCGTCAGTCTTTATTTTTATGAAATATTGAACAGTGAAATTATTTTGACATTTTACAAGTCACTCCATTTCTATATTGCCTCCACAGTCTTGATTTGGTGGCTAATCATAACACCCATGATTTTTCATGAAATTTATTTTTCAACGGCCGATTGGAATTTTGTCTTCTTAAAATGGCAAATTTTTCTCTTTGCGAATGTTTTCATGTATTTATCTTTTAGCTTTGCTTTACTATGGTGCAAACCGGAGAACGACTGATTAGTACTGATGCCCAACGGTATTTGTTATTGTATATGATTGCCGTTTTGGTAATTGTAACGGCACTTATTATTGTTTTTTTTATCGTTTTCCAAAAGCGAAAGAACAAGCTTTTGTTAGATAAATTAAAACAGCAAAAGGAATTTGAGGACACTGTAGCTAAGACAAGTGAAGAAATTCAAGAGCAAACCCTTAAATATATTGGTCAAGAATTACATGATAATATTGGTCAGTTATTATCTTTAGCGAGCATGCAGTTGGGCATGTTAAGTGTGAAAATATCTGAAGATATTAAAGATTCTTACGTAGAAACGCAAAAAATAATTAAGGACAGTTTAGCTGAGGTCCGGACCTTGTCAAAAGCCTTAAATACGGATGTTATTCAAAATCGAGGATTTTCAGAATCCATTAAGTTTGAAATTGAACGCCTTAATCGTATGAAATTAATTGCTGCGGAATTTTCAGTGGAAGGTAATCCGATCCCATTCGGGAATAAAAAAGATGGCATCATTTTATTCCGGATTTTACAGGAATTCATTTCAAATACGGTAAAACATTCGAACGCAACTGAATTGAAGATTGTTTTACATTACAAACAAGATGAGTTGCTTATTAAAGCCAGTGATGACGGTGTTGGATTTGTAATTGATGATGAAAAAGATAGTTCGGGTTTGTTGAACATGAAAAGTAGGGCAGAACTGACTGAATCTTCATATCGTTTGGTATCGCAACCTGATGAAGGCGTCCAACTGACTATTGCCTATCCAATTGTTGAGCGTTCTTTAAAAGCTAATGATTTACTTTAGAAATATGAGCCAACAAAATTTTGGAGGATTTTCTGAACTCAAAATCTTTTTTATTGGTCTCAAATTAAGTTAAAACCATGTGTTTTAATCCATCTCGCTTTAGCTTCTAGAATTTTTGACACGGATTTCACAGATTTTCACGAACTTATTCGTTCCCTGAGAATGCCGGCTCAAATTTTTCACTATAAATTTCACGAATGCAGCAGGCTTTTAGTTCGTTTTAAAAACCCCCGCCAGAACGTTTGTCGGGCTGGTATGGCATTTTAATCTATAGTGATTTAGTTACAAAAACAAGTCGCTGTTCTTTGTTCTAAAAGCGAAGCGTCGGCTGCTGAGCTTGTCGAAGTATCTTAATTCTTTTTATATCAAAAACACTAACCAAAATATTTTTCAGACTAATATTTTAACAATAATTCACGAAACAAGTCTTGGTTCTTTGTTCTAAAAGCGAAGCGGTCTTAATTCTATTTATATTAAAAACACTAACCAAAATATTTTTCAGACTGGTAATTTAACATTAATTCACGAAACAAGTCTTGGTTCTTTGTTCTAAAAGCGAAGCGGTCTTTATTCTCTTTTACAAACACGCCTTCCAAAGCGGATCATCTGGCAAAGGCGCTTCAAGATGAATCTGTTCATTTGAAACCGGATGTATAAAGGTTAATCCACGAGCGTGTAAACTAATGCTTGCATCTGGATTACTGCGGTCAAAACCATATTTTAAATCGCCTTTAATTGGGCAGCCAATACTTGATAATTGCGAACGGATTTGATGGTGCCGTCCAGTTTCCAATTCAACTTCGAGTAAATAGTAATTATCCAGTTTTTTTAGAATTTTATAATGCAGAATAGCTTTTTTGCTATCCTTGACTTCCTTGATATATGCCGTCGATTTGTTATTCTTCGGATTCTTTTTTAGCCAATGCGTGAGCGTGTCCTCAGTTTTGGGAGGCATTTGTTTGACTAAAGCCCAATAGATTTTTTTAGCTTCTTTATCAGCGAATATTTTGTTGAGTCGGGGAAGCGCCTTACTTGTTTTTGAGAACATCACAATCCCAGTAGTTGGGCGATCTAATCGATGTACAACGCCAAGATAAACGTTCCCTGGTTTGTCGTATTTGTCCTTGATATAGGATTTAACAACCTCGCTCAAAGGTTCATCTCCGGTTTTGTCTCCTTGTACGATATCGCCAGCACGTTTATTGACAATAATAATGTGATTGTCTTCGTAAATGACTTGGAGATTGTTTTTATTGGAAAGTATCTTGGACACAGATTAATTTTTTGACACTAATTTCACTAATCAATAGAACGCAGATAACGCTGATTTTTTATGATTTACACTGATTTGCGTCGAGTACAGATTATCCTATTGGAATTTGATACTTATTTATTGGACTTTTTTTCTACTGCCAACTGAATACTGCCAACTAAACACTACCCTCTACCCACTAATACTGCTCCTCATCATTAGGAAAGTCTTCCGACTTCACATCTTTCACATATTGTGAAATAGAGTTGGTCATATCTTCATAAAGGTTCATGTAGCGACGTAAAAACCGCGGATTGAACTCATGGGTCATTCCTAACATATCATGCAATACAAGCACTTGTCCGTCCACACCATTGCCAGCACCAATACCAATCACAGGAATGGAAACGCTTTCAGCCACATCTTGTGCTAATTTTGCAGGAATCTTTTCCAACACAATAGCAAAACAACCGATTCTTTCGAGCATTAAAGCATCCTCTTTGAGTTTGTCAGCTTCTTCATCTTCCTTAGCTCTTACCGTATAAGTTCCAAATTTATAAATAGATTGTGGTGTCAATCCTAAATGGCCCATCACAGGAATACCGGCATTAAGAATACGCTTAATGGATTCCTTGATTTCTTTGCCACCTTCTAGTTTTACCGCATGTCCACCGCTTTCTTTCATGATTCTGATCGCAGAGCGTAAGGCTTCTTTGGGATCACTTTGATAGCTTCCAAAAGGCAAATCCACAACTACCAACGAGCGTTCAATAGCGCGCACAACACCAGCAGCATGATATATCATCTGATCCAACGTAATTGGTAAGGTCGTTTCATGTCCTGCCATTACATTACTTGCAGAATCGCCAACCAAAATGACATCCACACCAGCACCATCTACAATTTTAGCCATGGTATAATCATATGCCGTAAGCATCGATATTTTTTCGCCATTGGCTTTCATGTCCACCAATGTTTTTACGGTGATTCGTTTATAGTCTTTTTTTGCTACTGACATAGTTTTTTATTTTAATCCTGTAAAAATAAGGAGATTATTTAAATGATATAATATTTAGAAGGGAAATCCCTTTTAGAGTCCGTTATAAACTGCCAATTCCAGATGTTTCATTTCAAATTTCGAGGTGAAATTAATTAGCCTAATCTTTTTTAAAATTGAAAATAAATGAACGGCTGAAAATCGGTCGAAAATGCTTGAAAACATATCACACCAACGATTGACGCGATGATAACTTTGGCAAACCCTGGGCTTTTGGCATAGATTTCTTCTATTTTATCTTTAGTCGTTTGTGGCAGCCAATGCGTAATATAGCCTAAAAGCATGACCCAAAACACCAATTGGTAGTGGACTAAAATATCCCAAGCATAATGCCAATCCATATGATAAGCGACCTGCCTGTACCAACGCGCGATATGATCCATACTTTCGCCTCTAAAATAAATGCGGGTAAAAGTGATAAACGTCAGGGTCACTAAAATTTTCCACCAGCGCGCATACCATTGATTATTGAGTTCATACGGACTTATTTTGCGCCAGAATTTATAAACCACAATTCCCAAACCATTCAGTCCGCCCCAAATTGCAAATTTCCACGAAGCACCATGCCATAAACCTCCAATTAACATGGTTAACATGAGGTTGATATTCGTATTGACTTGATTTTTTACTTTGTCATTAAAAATGGATAGGATATAAATCAGGAGCACGCCACCCAATACGATAGAAACGACCAACATCCCTTGAGACGCATACATGAAACCTACTAATATAATGCTCAAAATGATATAGGAAGCAACAGTGCCCTTGCGATTTCCACCTAAAGGAATGTACAAATAATCCCGAAGCCAGGTAGAAAGGGAGATGTGCCAACGTTTCCAGAAATCGCCGGCATTCGTGGCTTTGTAAGGCGAATTAAAGTTGATGGGCAATTTAAAACCCATCAATAAAGCTAAGCCAATGGCAATATCGGTGTAGCCTGAAAAATCGCCATAAATTTGAAGCGAGTAGCCAATCATGGCCATGACATTCGCAAAGCCGGAAAACATTTCGGGCGCATCAAATACACGATCTAAAAAGTGCATCGCAATAAAATCGGCAAAAATCATTTTTTTGATCAGTCCTTTCAAAATCATAAAAGTTCCGGCATTGAAATCAGCCTTGGTAATGACCGTTGGTTTTGAGATTTGCGGGACAAACGTTTCCGCCCTGACAATTGGCCCTGCCACCAACTGTGGAAAGAAACTCACATAAAATCCGAAATCGAGAATTGACTTTAAGGGCACTAATTTTCTTCTGAAAATATCAACGCTATAACTGATCGTTTGAAACGTATAAAATGAAATACCCACAGGAAGAATGATTTTATCTACCGTAAAATAATTTTGATCATTAAAACTATTGCCCCATTGCGCTAACCAATTGACGATTTCAAAGTTGGTGTGAAACAGCATATTGAAGGAGTCTGTGAAAAAATAAGCGTATTTGAAATAACAAAGCACCGTTAAATTGATCACGACACTTAAGGTAACCAGAACGTAACGTTTGGTTTCCTTTTCACTTTTATGAATGCTTCGACCTATGAAAAAATCGACGAGCGTACTGAAAATAAGAATCCCGATAAAAAGTCCGCTAGTTTTATAATAAAAGAACAGTGAAATCAGGAACAGATAAGAATTCCGAAGGGTGATCTTCTTGTACACAAGAGCAAACAGAAAATAAGCCACAGCAAAAAATATCCAGAAATTTACTTGGGTAAAAATCAGGGGAAAATCTTCCGAAAACGTAAAAATATCGTACAGCCTATTCATTCAATGCTCTATAGTGCTTCAGCAATTCTTCCTTATTTCTATGAGTGGATTTTGCCCAAGCATCAATAAATGCATCCATGAACAAATCAGCAATCATGAGATATCCCAATTGCGTAAAGTGGATGCGATCACGCGGCATCAATTTGTTTTGATGCCATTTGTTTGAGGATCCAAGTCCTCCCATAATTTCATAAAGATCCCAAACTGCCATTTTATATTTTTCGCTCAATTCCATAATCACTTTTTGTTGGGTGGCGGTATTTGGATTCGGAATTTTTCGTTGGTAATAATCATCATTAGGCACATTTAACAAAATGGCACAATCAGGATTAACCCGTTGAATCATGCGAATAAACGCTTCGTAATACGCTCGGAATTTTTCAGCGTCAAATTGGCTTTTAGGCATATACCCGTCGTTCGTGCCAATGGAAATAATGAACAGATCTGGTTTGTAAAGCTCCAATTGTTTTTCAAAATATGCGGAACGGTTATAAAAGGCAAAACTTCCACCGTTAACGCCAATGCTGGTGTATTCAATGCCGTCATTATCATTCATGAATTCCATGCCCATAAGGGCAAACTCTCGATTTACCGTAGCCGTATCTTTCAATATCAACGAAAGACCCACCTCTTCCACTAATTTATTTAGACGAAATTCGCGATACATTTTATCCAAATTTAAGGTGTCAGAAATCACAAGTTCAGGATTTATAATGGACAGATCGTAATCGGATTTCCAGGTATTATAAAAAACTCTCAGCTTGTTGAATTCATAAGGTTGCTTCGTGTAATTTTTATAATTTGATTTGATTTGAATCGTGTCTGATAGCGCTCTAAAAGCCGCTGTCACACCTGCCATTCCCCAAGCAATACTGTCTTTTTTGACTGACGAGCGATAGCCTTGCCATTTTGATTTAGTGCCTTCGATGCGATAATTGGAAGGATTGTTAGTATGCGCCAATTGATATGGAAATACGAATCCGCGTTGTCCTTGAGACACGGTATTGGTATTTTGAAGATAAGTTCTGATTTTATTGGAATAAATATCGGCCTGAATATGGGAGCCGCCAATATGTACAATATGTAGTTTTTGTTTTTTGCCACTATAAACAGAATCTAATTTAGCAAAAAACTGATGGAATGTTGGCGAATTTTCTGCCATTTTAAAGGTATTCGCTTCAAAATTAATCAGATGTCCCAATTTTGGATGGAGGCTGTCCAGAAGATACTTCTGACCAAAAAAAGTGGAGGTCACTAGTAAAAAAAGTAGGGTTAGGCTGTTTTTCATTTCTTAGTGTTTAAATCCAAATACAACGCCAGAAAAAATAATTCGGAGATGATTTTGGTGCCCGAGGGCGAAAAATGGGTATAGTCATTGGCGGCCAATCCTTGGTCCACCCAATGCTGCATTGAGTTTTTTCCGCCCATCGCATCGTACATGCTCCAAAAAGCAATGTCATTATCCTTACAGGTTTGTTTCAATATTTTATTCAGATAAGGTAACAATGGATAGGTTTTCATCTGGCCATTTTCATTCGTCGTCATGTCTGAAGGGCCGATAAAAATGACATTGGCATTACTGCTTTTGCGTTTGACCCAATTGATGTGGTTTTTTAAATAACTGGCATATTCTTTTACCGCTAAGGAATCCTTAAGATAGGGAACCGAGTTACCGCCATATTGAAAAATCAATAATTCGGGTTGTAATTGCTGATACATTTTCTCAAAATTGCCACTATTGGTGCCAGCGAAAATGGTGCCTGAAGAACCTCTCATGGCGACGTTATCTAAGGAAACGCCACTATTCCCATCTAAGGTAAGTCCATAAAAATCGGGGCTTATTTTGCTTTCAATTTCAATTTTAAGATTGGAAGGCGTTGTTGCTAAATCGATAGGAAATTTGTGATAAGAACCATCCGCAATCAAGTGTTCTGATTTGATTAGTACATCGTCATTATAAACTTTGATAGTGGTCGGTGCCACGGTATGGCCGTAATGCAAACCTATTTTAGTGAAGGTTTTTAAAAGTCCGTAGGATTTGGTCGGAACTCCAATAGTGATCGTTGCTTTTTTTATTTTCAAAGAATCGAGGAGCAGACTGTCCACCGTTTCATAAGCCTCTGTAAACCGAGATAGCGATGAATACGCGCCATATTTTTTATGCGGAAACTTGGCCTGTGTGGGATCAAAATACGCATGTCGGGTCCAATTGTCAGAAGGCGTGACATTGGCGCTAATTTGGTGGTAAACCTGCACAATAGGAATAAAGCCAGGACCTGAACCACCATATATGCCTTGCAAACGATTTCGAAGATAGGCTGAAATGCGATCGCCTTCCAGTTGCGAATCGCCATAATGTATGATGCGGCATCGACCACTTTCCAAACTTTCGCGCAATTGGGCAATAAAGGCCAATCGGTTATTAGGATAGCTGATACGCTGCACTTTGGAAGTGTCAATTTTTGTGAAATCGGGAATTTTAGGTTTTAGTGTCGTTTCGGGCTTGTCGTCATCGAGATCTTTAACCAAGTTCTCGATATTGCTCACAATACTATCTAAACTTTTAATATGCGAACGGTCAGAGCCACTTTCTTGCAGAAAACTGTCAAACGTTGGGTATTTAATATGGAGGTCGCCTATAAAAAAACCTTCTTGAGTGCTACCATTATCGCGCTTTTTTGAAGTGCTAAAAAAAGTTATTCCAAGCAATACCAAAAGCGTAATAACAATATAAAGTACTATTTTAAAAGGAGAATAACTCATGAAATGGATTTGGGAATAACCTTATTTGCCGTCGAAATATAGTGTACAATTCAATAATAAGAAATGACTCTTCAAATTTCCATGGCATTCTGGTCTTTCATTATTTAAGATTAACAATCTGAAAGTTGGACGCTAACCGCCAAGCCACCTTCAGAAGTCTCTTTGTATTTTGAACTCATGTCCTTTGCAGTCTCCCACATGGTTTGCACCACTTTGTCTAAGGGTACTTTCACATTCTTTGGATCGGTGTTCAAGGCTAATTCTGCAGCATTTATGGCTTTGATGGCACCCATGGCGTTGCGTTCAATACATGGGATTTGAACCAAACCGGCAATAGGATCGCAGGTTAATCCAAGATGATGTTCCATCGCAATTTCAGCAGCAATTAAAACCTGATCGGCTGAACCTCCCAATAATTCACAAAGTGCAGCAGCTGCCATGGAAGAGGACACGCCAATTTCGGCCTGACATCCGCCCATAGCGGCTGAAATAGTCGCGTTTTTCTTGAAAATACTGCCAATTTCTCCAGAAACCAATAGGAATTTCTTGATATGCTCAAAATCAGCCTCATGATTTTCGATGACCATATAATACATCAAAACTGCGGGAATAACACCAGCACTTCCATTGGTCGGCGCTGTCACAACACGACCTAAGGCCGCATTGACTTCATTGACACTGAGTGCAAAACAGCTGACCCATTTAAGGATTTCCCGAAACTTGACTTCCGTTTTTCTGATGGTTTGCAACCATTCCTGTGGATTGCTGTACGGCAAATCACATTTCAAACTTTTATGCATGTCAAACGCTCGGCGCCTCACATTTAATCCGCCAGGTAAACTGCCTTCGGTATGACAGCCAATATACATGCATTCCAACATGGTGTCCCAGATCCGTTTCAACTCAAAGTCGATGGTATCCATATCTCGGATTGATTTCTCGTTTTCTAAAACTACACTGGAGATTGGCAAGTTTAATTCATGGCAATAGGCCAGTAATTCTGTGCCTAATCGGATAGGATAGGGGAAAGTGTTATGAAAGATTTCCTCTTTCTTTTTTGATGTCTTACGTTCTTCTTTGACCACAAATCCGCCACCGATAGAATAAAACGTCGAACTGTATGCACGTCCTTCAATGGTTGCGGTAAATTTCATGCCGTTAGCATGAAATGGTAAAAACTCTCTATTAAAAACAATGTTTTTCTTGACATCAAAATCCACAGGCCTTTCATTATTAAAAAGCAAGGTATGTGTGTTTTTGACTTCAACAATGGTCGTTTCAATACTGTCGATAGGAACGGTTTCAGGATCGGCACCGCTTAAGCCTAATATCACGGCGTAATCGGTAGCGTGGCCTTTTCCTGTCAAGGAAAGAGAGCCATATAGATCAACAGTGATTTGTTCTACCTTTTCAAATCTATTACTTTCCTTTAATTCCGCGATCCAGCGTTCGGCAGCGCGCCACGGACCTAAAGTGTGGGAGCTTGATGGCCCAACTCCAATCTTTAACATATCAAATACAGAAATACACTCCATTGACGCAAACGTTTAAGTGAACGGGCAAAGATACTGTTTGTTATAGAAGATATTTAGGAAAACGCGGCAATTGTTGGTGTAAATAAGTGCTATTGGTCGAATATAGCCTTCGATTTTTAATGCTCTATAAATTAAAGCCGGGACTTAAGTTTTAAGTCCTTGAAGGACAATGTGATTTAGCATTTTTAGTGAGTCCTATAAATAAAAAGGATGTTTTTACCTCACAATAAAATGTCAGTTGACGTTCGTTTTTCCTTTATTAAAATACGATTTAACTGACAAAAGAGTGTGCTAAAAACATCCTTTTCTACAAAAACTTCTTTTTTAAGCTTATTTCATCTCAAAACTTTCAATGTTATAGGCCTGCATGACATCCTTCAGATTGGAAACGTCTACACCTACATTATCCGCAGGGATGACGACCACT
This sequence comes from Gelidibacter sp., assembly GCF_053579655.1. Classification (NCBI taxonomy): domain Bacteria; kingdom Pseudomonadati; phylum Bacteroidota; class Flavobacteriia; order Flavobacteriales; family Flavobacteriaceae; genus Gelidibacter; species Gelidibacter sp. Next base: position 66,430 of record NZ_JBMDWE010000022.1, read on the forward strand.
CTGAAAACTTGCTTTTGTGTCCATTCTGAACCTAAGGTTGTTAGATTTTTAGTGCCGTCTAGAAAGAAACGAACATCCGTTTGTGTGAAATCAAAATTATAAACCAAAATGCCATCATCAAAATAGACGTTTTGAGGCATTAAACGCCAAACGTCTTTGCCGTCAGTAGTTTCCCAGGAAATATACACCAGCGTCACATCCGTGTTCAAAACTTCAAAGCCATATTTTTCAGTATGCGAAAATTGATTGGCAGCATTGAAATCGACTTCAATTTCAAAGGCAGACGAGGCGATGATGCCGCCGTCTTGTCCATCAAGGCCATCTAAACCTGGAGGTCCCATTGGGCCTTGGTCGCCAGTGCAAGCAGTTAGTACAAGGGCGAATACGAATAATAAGGATGCAATCTTTTTCATGTCAATTTTTTTTACAATTTATGTAAAATTACAATTCGTTTCTGTAAACAAGTCAAAATAAGACCAAAGTTTTAGTTAAAAATGACACCTTGTCATATTTTCTGTCATGGCACAATCATTGACATAGACTAAGAGAAATAAAAAATTAATAATTCAACACAAAACATATATTATGAGTAAAATAATTGGAATCGATTTAGGTACAACCAACTCTTGCGTTTCGGTAATGGAAGGTAATGAGCCAGTTGTAATTCCTAACGCAGAAGGTAAAAGAACTACGCCATCTGTCATTGCTTTCGTCGAAGGTGGTGAAATTAAAGTTGGTGACCCAGCAAAACGTCAAGCCGTAACAAACCCGACAAAAACGGTTTCTTCGATCAAACGTTTTATGGGAAATAAGTATTCTGAGTCTAAAAAAGAAGCAGAACGTGTACCATATAAAGTTGTAAAAGGTGACAACGATACGCCAAGAGTAGATATCGATGGTCGTTTATATACACCGCAAGAATTATCAGCAATGATTCTTCAAAAAATGAAGAAAACTGCTGAGGATTATTTAGGTCAAACAGTAAGCGAAGCTGTAATTACAGTACCAGCTTATTTTAATGACTCACAACGTCAAGCAACAAAAGAAGCAGGTGAAATTGCGGGTTTGAAAGTTCGTCGTATCATAAACGAACCAACGGCTGCAGCATTAGCTTACGGATTGGATAAAAAAGGACAAGATCAAAAAATTGTGGTTTTTGACTTTGGTGGAGGAACACATGACGTTTCTATCCTTGAATTAGGTGATGGTGTTTTTGAAGTATTATCAACAGAAGGAGATACCCATTTAGGTGGTGATGATGTGGACCAAAAGGTTATCGATTGGTTGGCTGACGAATTTAAATCAGAAGAAGATATCGACTTACGTAAAGACCCAATGGCTCTTCAACGTTTGAAAGAAGCTGCTGAGAAAGCGAAGATTGAGTTGTCATCTTCTGCACAAACAGAAATTAACTTGCCTTATGTTACGGCCACTGCAACCGGACCAAAACACTTGGTAAGAACGTTAACCCGTGCAAAATTTGAGCAATTGATTGACGATTTAGTAAAACGTACAATCGATCCTTGTCAAAATGCAATGAAAGCTGCAGGTCTTTCAAAAGATGATATTGATGAAGTTATCTTAGTTGGTGGTTCTACACGTATTCCTGCTGTACAGGCTGCCGTTGAAAAATTCTTCGGAAAAGCGCCTAGTAAAGGTGTTAACGCTGACGAAGTTGTAGCTGTAGGTGCTGCAATTCAAGGTGGTGTTTTGTCAGGAGATGTGAAAGATGTATTGCTTCTTGATGTTACGCCATTATCTCTTGGTATCGAAACTATGGGTAACGTTATGACGAAATTAATTGAAGCTAACACAACGATTCCTACTAAAAAATCGCAAGTGTTCTCAACAGCTGCAGACAATCAACCTTCAGTGGAAATCCACGTATTACAAGGGGAGCGTACAATGGCTGCCGATAACAAAACAATTGGACGTTTCCATTTAGATGGTATTCCACCAGCACAACGTGGAACGCCTCAAATCGAAGTGACGTTTGATATTGATGCGAACGGAATTATCCATGTTACTGCAGGCGATAAAGCAACCGGAAAAACACAAGATATTCGTATTGAAGCATCTTCTGGATTGACTGAAGAAGAAATCAAAAAGATGAAAGCTGATGCTGAAGCAAATGCTGAGTCTGATAAATTAGCAAAAGAGAAAGCTGAAAAATTAAACGCTGCTGACGCGATGATTTTCCAAACAGAAAGTCAATTGAAAGAATTTGGTGAAAAATTATCGGATGATAAGAAAAAACCGATTGAAGAAGCACTTGAAGAATTGAAAGCAGCTTTCGAATCTAAAGATGTCGCACTAATTGACCCAGCTCTTGAGAAAATCAATGAAGCTTGGAAAGTAGCTAGCGAAGAAATGTATAAAGCACAAGGTGATGCTCAGGGTGGTGCACAACCGGGACCTGATGCTGGTCAAGGTGGACAGTCCCATGAAGGCAGTGATGTTGAGGACGTTGATTTTGAAGAAGTGAAATAAGCAGAGAACCAATTTTGCCTAAGCAAAATTGTGTGAATCGCTTATGCTGAGCCTGTCGAAGCATATTATTAGCATGAAGCTTGAAGTTAGAAGTAAAAACGCAATCATTTATTTGGTTGCGTTTTTTTATGCTTTTAAATTTTAGAAAACCTCTGAGAAGTTAAATTTCTTGCCATCTTAAAACACATCAAAATCTAAAGGCTCCTTCCCTTTTTTCAAGGGAAGGTGGCTTCAATTCCAGAAAAGGAATTGAAAACGGAAGGGTTATCAATTACAAATCCAGAGAAAATTAAACGTACTAAACCTCTCAGGTTTTGGAAACCTGAGAGGTTTGCATAAGCTGAGCCTGTCGAAGCATATTATTAGCTTGAAGCACGAAGCTGGAAGTAGAAGTAAAAACGCAATCATTCATTTGGTTGCGTTTTTTTCTGCTTTTAAATTTTAGAAAACCTCTGAGAAGATAAATTTCTAGCCAAATCTTAAAACACATCAAAATCTAAAGGCTCCTTCCCTTTTTTCAAGGGAAGGTGGCTTCAATTCCAGAAAAGGAATTGAAAACGGAAGGGTTATCAATTACAAATCCAGAGAAAATTAAACGTACTAAACCTCTCAGGTTTTGGAAACCTGAGAGGTTTGCATAAGCTGAGCCTGTCGAAGCATATTATTAGCTTGAAGCATGAAGCTGAAGTAAGATCGCAACCATAAATTATAAAGAATTGCGTTTTTTTAAAGTTTATTCTTGAATTACAATTTATTATGATTTCGGTGATTTAAAATTTCTCCTTGGCAATCAATTTTTAAATTCATTTTATCCTCGCCGTTTTTGATTTGGACTTGGTATAGTTTCTTAACATTTTCACCTTGATAATAGTTGACGCGATAAGTCGTTTTATTTAGAGTCCAATCTGGATAATTGGATTGAAGTGTTTGGAGTACCTTTTCTGGTAAAATTACATTTTCAAATTTTTCAACGCAATTAAGGAGTTTGCCTTTTTCATCATAGGAAGCCATAATACTGCCATCGGTAGTTTGGAACAACATAGTGTAGGTTTCAAAGGTATTGGTAAATATCGGAGACTTGGTAATGTCAAAATGTTCTACTTCGGTCTCTAAAATTTCTACTTGTTGTGATGCATTTTTATCGTGAACGGCATTAAAATAGATGGGGTTTATATTAGGAGTAGCCTCGATTTCTTTTAATTGTACGTGATTAACCACGTAAGTGTCGTTTTGCGCATGGGCTAGGTTGGTAAGACCTAAAATAGATAGACCGATTAACAGTGTTTTCATGATTTCTATATGTTTTAATAGTTGCTTGTTTGTTGTGGAGTAGCTGGATTGTGAAAATTCTTTTCCTGGCCTAATTTAATAAGCTAACTCCTTGGTGTGATTAATGTAAAAAGTGTTTTGATGTTGGGAATAATACAGAGCCAAAAGTAATTGAATAATAAAAGTGGTTTTGCTACCAAATTAGCATTCAATTATTAATTAACAAGAAATTATGAAGTGACACTCATATGAAAGGATCCTCGGTTTGACTTAATTCTGTCAGGAGTAAAAGATTAAGGATTTCGATATGTTTTCGGCTTACGTGAATAATACCCGCTTTTTTGAATTCTTGGATATGATGGTTAAAAACAGCTCTTGAGGTGCCAATTAATTGCGCTAGTTCATCGTGCGTTAAATCGTTTATACCCTCAATTTGATGGTTTTCAACATTATAATGTTGCAATAGAAGATTTGCCAATCTAGCAGTTAAATTGTTCGTTCCTAAATCCAAAATATGCGATTCCAATAACTCGAATTTTTTAATGGTATATCTAAAGAAGCAGTTTAAAGTAAGCGGATTTTTTTTGAGCCAATCTCTTAATGCATCTATGGAAATAACCAAAACATCTAAATCCTGAAGCACATCATAACACACATTATGTTGCTGGTTATTGATCAATGTGAACACATCGAAAACATCATTTTTAGATAAGATGAATAGCGTGAATTGCTTGTCGGAATTGTTTAGGTTAAATACTTTTACTTTTCCGTTAGTAATAAAATAGAAATTGTAATGCGTTTTTTCCTTTCCAATACAAGGCGTTCCTTTAATAAGACGCTTCAATTTACAGTTTTCTACCAAGGAAATCATCGATTGGTGGGTGACGCCTTCAAAAAGTGGATTATTTATTAAAAGGTCAATATAAGAATCAAAATTATGTTGTACGGTAGCCATATAAAAGCATTATATATTCAGAAATATAAAGCGGATAGCCTAATAAAAGACTTCTAAAATTACGTTTTTAAAACATTATTTCATAATAATTGAGGCTCTACTTTTGGTATAAAAAAATACTATGCATGCATAATAATTTTATATATTTGTGAAAATCATACAGGCTTGACAGGTTTCCAAAACCTGTCAGGTATTTAAAGCAACTTCCAATGTCAACTGAACTCAGTCAACTCCTCAACATTAAATACCCAATTATCAAAGCACCTATGTTTTTGGTGTCTAATACAGCCATGGTTATTGAAGCCATGAAAGCAGGTATTGCAGGATGTATTCCAGCTTTAAACTATAGAACCCTTCCAGAGCTCAAAGCTGCTATTTATGAATTGAAAGCTGCTAAAGTAGAAGCTTGCCCGACCGATGGGCGGGGTGGCTCTTTTGGCTTTAATCTGATCGTTAACAAATCCAATATCAAATACAAAGAGCAATTGCGTGTGCTGTGTGAAGAAGGCTGTGATTTTATAATCACCTCGTTGGGAAGCCCAGAAGAAACAATCAATCAAGCTCATAAGGTTGGGATCAAAGTGTTGTGTGATGTTACCGATTTGAAATTCGCTAAAAAGGTGGAAGCGTTGGGTGCGGATGCCATTATTGCGGTCAATAACGAAGCAGGAGGACATCGCGGCGATTTGTCTCCAAAAGAATTGATCCAACTCTTAAAAAGCAATTGTAAGATTCCTGTGATTTCTGCGGGTGGCGTTGGGACTAAAGCAGAGTTGGAGAGCATGTTGAGCTATGGCGCAGACGGTGTTTCGGTGGGGAGTCCATTTATAGCTTCATTGGAAGCTGGGGTGACGGACGAGTATAAACAAGCTTGTGTGGACTATGGCGCGAAGGATATTGTCATGACGCAACGCATTTCAGGGACGCCTTGTACAGTGATCAATACGCCCTATGTTCAAAAAATTGGTACTAATGAATCGGGGTTGGAATCACTATTGAACAAGAACAAAAAGCTCAAAAAATGGGTCAAGATGATCCGTTTTTCAATAGGTATGAAAGCCACCGAAAAAGCAGCTACTGAAGCAACTTATAAAACGATATGGGTCGCTGGACCTAGCATAGAATATACAAAAGCTATATTATCGACGAAAGCAATTATTGATAATCTAGTAAATTAACGATGATATTATTAATCCGGACAGTCTCTTCAAATCTAATTTTGTTAGTTTGGTATTGACGTTAGATGCTGATTTAGAAATTCGGGATTGGAAAGAAGATCATATATTCTATCATTAATTTGATGAAGTACTTTAATCTCCGTAAAATCCTTCATATTGTAATATCAGGAGTTTCATATTTTTATTAAATATTGAATGTTTTTGGTCCGCAGTTTCGATTAAATCTTGATATTGTTCCAAATTTCAATAAAGTAATTTATCAAGATAATTTTCTGAACTATCTTTACACTTATATGAACTTTTAGTAAATTACTGCAAGTCAGCAATTTATTTAAAATTAATTGTTTTTTTTAACATTTTATTTTATATATTTGATTTATCCTAGAAAAATAAATTACAATAATCTTTTCAATAGATTACTAGCAGATTTTTTGATTAATAGCAATTATTAAAAAATTTACGTATTACTTGTTGTGCTATAAATTTTGTTGCATCACTTCCAAATCTGCCTATATCCTACATATCTACTTGTTTTATGCAAATTTTGCTATTAATTAAAACTTAAGAAGTTATGAAAATTCTACGAGAAAACGAAGGGTATACTTTTTATTCATCACTCATATTACTGCTTTATTGCTGCCTATCAATGACGGCTTTTTTTATACCCAGTGGCAATCTAATTGCACAAAGTAAGTCCTCACCGGTTGAATGCCAACCAAACATCACTGTGGGTCATTGGCCTAACCCATGTACGGCCATGGTTTATTGTTCCAATAGTGGAGCTGTTGAGTCTGGCTTGATAAATTGCACCAATGCTCGCGCCCCTGATAATTGATATAAAAAGCACTGAACCTTGGTTGTATAGATGGAACCTCTACAAAGTGGTGAGTTCCTCAATTACAAATCATCCTTATTTTGAACATCAATTCGATGTATTTACTTAGATGTAATAACTGGGAATAAGGATGACATTTATGCGGGATCTAAGAATTTAAATTGTTCCCACCCAATATTTATTAATAACCTAGTAAAATATACCTGTATGAAATTAAAATTATCTTCTACAATTATAACATTGATAATGGTATTTTTGTCATCCCATAGCTTTGGTCAAGCGCCAGACTTAGGATCTGCTTCGGAATTTGCGGTTTTCACATCCGTCGGTGCTTTTACAAACGATGGAGCAACTGTTGTTATAGGTGACATTGGCTCCAATGTAGGCGGTGTCACAGGGTTTCCCCCCGGAGTGGTAATTGGAAGTATTCATGATGCAGATGGTGTTTCGGCAACAGCAGCATCGGATGTGTGCGCTGCATATAGTGAATTGGACGGGATTCTTGGCGGTACCGTTATAGGGACTACACTAGGAAGCGGTCAAACGCTTACACCTGACATTTACATTTTGGGAGCTGCTTCAACTTTAAACGGGGAACTGTTTTTAGATGCGGGAAATGATCCGAATGCGATATTTATTTTTCAGATAGATGGTGCTTTTAGTACAACCGTAGGCTCAATGGTGACATTAATTAATGGAGCCTCTTTCTGTAATATTTATTGGCAAATAAATGGTGCAGTTACTTTAGGCGAAGGTTCTTTTTTTCAGGGTACTATTGTAGCTAACGGGGCTATACATATTTTGGAAGCAGCTGCACTTAATGGCAGGGCCCTTACGTGTGCCGGAGCTATTGACTTACATAATAACAAGATCACCAACGGATTGCCAATCGCATCTACAATTTCTGCGAGTGGAGCTACAACATTTTGTACTGGTGACATCGTTACTCTTTCTGGGAATGTTGGCGGAACCTGGAGTACAGGAGAGACAACGGAATCTATTGTAGTCACCGTGAGTGGTGACTATTTTGTAACAAATACAGGTGAGTGCGGTAGTGTAGAATCAAATCATATTAGTGTTACGGTGAATCCTTTGCCGGTCTGTGAGATCACGGGCGACAATGTACTTTGTGAAGGTGGCT
>NZ_JBMDWE010000023.1:0-73460 GCF_053579655.1 Gelidibacter sp.
ACCTTTTCAGGAAACCAAATGCCATAATGAAATTGACTGTTCCTTATATTATATGAGAATTGGAACCCTATCCCTATTATATATAGGAGTTGACAACTGTATGAACTACACGAATGGAACACTGATGACGCTGATTGCTTATGATCATCTATGATTTCTTTCAGAACTGATGGAGAGCAAAAACTACTCTTTCTTGTATCATGATTGGACTTTAGTATAAAGAGAATTCCTCTTTGAATACAATCGCTATCATTTTATAAATGCTGACTAAGCCGCGTTAGCGATGGAGCCCTTTGCTTGAACTCTTTGGGAACGCCGAAGAGCGGACCCAAAAGTGAGGGGCGAGAGCGCGGTGGTTACCCTTTTCGGGAAACGAAACGCCCAAACCAAACAAATACTCCTTATTATATATAAGTGGAAAACTATATGAACTGAACGAATGGAACGCTGACCTTCCGGTCCATTCAGGCGGGTGACGCTGAATGGAACGCTGATGACGCTGATTGCTTATGATTAAATATGATTTCTTCCAGAACTAATGTAAACCAACACGTGCTCATACTTGAGACATGATGGTCTTTAGCATAAAGAGAATCTTACTCTTTGAATACAATCGCTATCATTTAATAAATGCTGACTAAGCCGCGTTAGCGATGGAGCCCTTTGCTTGAACTCTTTGGGAACGCCGGAGAGCGGACCCAAAAGTGAGGGGCGAGAGCGCGGTGGTGGACCTTTTCGGGGAACCAAACGCCCAAATCAAAAAAATACTCCTTATTATATATAATTGGATACCTAAATGAACTTCACAAATGGAACACACTGTTTAGTTATGATCAACAATGATCAATTGCGACAAAAGTATAAATGCCGATAACTAAATGATGGTTTTTATAAATTAATATCGAAACGAAATCAGACATTAATAAAACGGTTCATTTGAATGATTTTTTGAAAAAACTAATTGAAATAAAATAACGAAATGCCAACACCGTGTCCTATAAATAAAAAGACTCCTCAACTTTACACTATTATTAAACGGATTTCAGAACTCAGTTCACTATACCATAAAGCTTTTAAATATATACAGAGTTATAGGCGTTGATGGGCTTCTTTATAAGCCACAAATTACATTTAACATATGCCATTAACGCGCCTCTATCCTGCCTTTATCCTGCCTCTATCCTGCCTCTATCTAAGCATCAAAGATCAAGCTCCTATAAAGTGTTTCTAGCTTATTCTTAAACTGGTCATATTGATGGATATATAAACACTGCAACAAAGTAGTTGTTATTGTGGTACAGATTGACCCAAGGCTCATTTAACGCCTATTTGAGGATGCTATTTTATTGGTCGTAAATTGTGCTAAAATTTGCAGGGTTTTGAGTCTTTAATGTACAAAAAGCTGCAATAAAAACAACTGAAATACACATTAATTAACTGTCAGGCAAATCGTTAAGCATTATTAAGGCGTGAGTAAATAAGAATTTATAGAAAGAAATTCCAAACTAATCCAAATCGGATCGTGAAATCTCTATACGGGTTATTTGGGGCGGAGAAATAATTGTATCCAGTTAACGCAGAGTTAAAATGTTCAGCTTTAAGATAGATTCTAGTTTGTCGCACTTTTGCATTGATAAAGAAGTCCAATCTTGGGAAATTACCTAAAGTCGTTTGATTCTGGACATAAAACTCACCCAACAATGGATCATATCCATCCATGGTGTATTCTGTAAAATAATTAAGCGTGATTCCTGTTTGCAAAAAGAGGGCTTTCTTAAATAAATGATCGGAAAAGTAAATGGTATTTCGGGTTATGATTTGTGGAACGTTTAAAACATCGTCACCATTGATCACATTTTGATACATTATAGTATTGTCTAAAGCAAATTTGCCAAAATGAAATTCTTTGGACACCTTTAGCTTTAGGTAGTTTAATGTATTATCAGATTGCACTGGTTTGACATTACCATTAACATCCTTCGTGAAATAAGCGTGGTTGGCAATGGTGGTATATTCTACTTCAGCAGTGGCTATTTTCTCCGACTCCACCTTAAATGCCAAATTTTGAGTTTGAATATTTTTAAACGTCGTACTATTGTCCCAGTTGTAATTGAGATAATCGCTTTGATAGAGCAACATATTAAAGTTGGCCTGCTTTGAATTGGAATTCAACCGGGCTATGGCTTTGATTTCAGGCGTCAACTTGTAGGATGCGTTGAGATCCAAAAAATTTCCATTAAAATCTCCCGAGAGATTCAGTCCAAATTCCCCATTTAAATTAAATCCCCCGATTTGATTCTGATAAGATCCTCCGATTCCAAATACGCTTCCTTTTAATCGATTTGGAATTCTGATGTCATCAATAACGGTTACGGCATCATAGCCATAATTATAATTGTTATAATCGGCGCTGAATTGAAGGGTTCCTAAAAGATCATTTTTATACTCTGCATAAAATCGATTTGAAAACTCCTCCAAAGTGACCTTATCACGGATATTTGCACTGAGAAAGGCTGCTCCAAAAAAATCATTCTGTTTTCCCTGGGAAAATTGGTAGTATTTATCCTCAAACGAAATGATCTGACCAATGCTTAAATTATTGCTTAAACTATCTGACGCCTTAATAATATTGTATTGATGATCGAGATGAAAACGCTTGCCTTCCAGAATATTTTCGGCATCTTCAAAAATTGGAGCAAATACGGATCGATTTAAAAACTCGGGATCGCCAGAGCGGAACTTTTCAACATCTGCATCCGATAACCCTCCATTTTCCTGATTGAGCAAATCCTGCATGACGATATGGGCGCGCACTTGATAGTTTTCATTCTTAGTCGTGTAATTTGTAGTAAACCTAAAATTACCGGTACTGGTTAAAATATGCTGATATTTCCCTAAAGATCGCAATCCTTTATAAGCTATTGAGAAATTGAACTGCTTTGAGGTATTGACCGTGAAAAAAGCATCCAATAATTGCCCCTGTTGAAATGCGGTTTTATACAAAAGTTCAGTTAGCGGCGTTGGAACATGAAAATAGTTAATATCCTCAATTTCCATATAATTAAAATGTTTAGCGCGGGCACCGAACAAAGGGAGAGAACGGTTGTTTTTAAAGTCGTGCTTTAAACTATTATAGGTTTGACCAATATTGGAAAACGGCATCAACCCAAATTCATCCTTTCTTAGGTAATTGAATTTGTATTCTTTTTTAATCGATAAGGTAGTATCGACGGCTATGGAGTCAGATGTACGATTAAATTGTACATACATATCAATTTTCGCCAACTTAGTTTTGCCTTTAGGTCCATTTGATAAAGAAGAATCTCGTTGCCTATTTGGCATATTTCCACTGTTGAGTTTAATTTGTGCGCTAAGGCTCACTGTGAACAGGAAAAACACAAATATGGTAAAAAATCTAATATACATTTAAGGCCGTTTCATTTTCGAACAAAGTAAATCATAATTTATCGTATACGAATATAAAATTATAATTTACTTAGAACAAAAAAAGACCAACAGTGATTATTGTTGGTCTTTGGGCATAAAAATATTTAAGGCTATTTTTTATTTTATAACGATTTTATGCGTTGTGCTGCTATTGCCTTTAGAGATATTAGCGATGTATATCCCCGGTGTAGCATTATTTAACTGGATAGTTTCATAAAACTGAAGTGAATTATTCATAAAACTATTTTTATAAACCAATCGACCACTGATATCATAAATTGATACGTTCACGTTATCGTTAGTGTTTGAACGAGAATCGAAACTGATTGTAAATTCACCTTGGCTTGGATTTGGAAACACAACCAAACTATTGGATAGAATATTATCTTTAGTTCCAAGGACAACATTATTACCTGTGACTATTAATGAAAAATCCTGAGTTTGTGGATTAAAGGGCCCTCCAACATTTCCTTTCAATTTTCCTTTATGGCTTACGGTCAGGGTATAAACACCAGAAGAGGGAGCATCTAACTCTACTATTTCAATATTATCGACTAAATTATCTCCTTTTGAATTTGAAAAGCCAGTCGTTGCAGAGTAATCCAGTTTCCATGGATAAAATGTATTCCCATCCTTAGTTAATCTTAAATCCAAATCATTCACTAATCTTGGGGTTGGATCGTTCAACACTCCTTGAGATATATCTCCAGGCATGTCGGTCCAACAAATTGTGGCCTTTAATTTATCACCGGCTTGCGCTGTAAAAGTGATATTATAAGTTTTACCTTGAGCTAAATTCAATTCGTCCACTATGGCCACATTGGATTTCGCATTTAAAATAGTTTCGGCAGATGCGCGAGCATCCAAAAATCCCCATCCAAAGGTTGGATCTGGACCTGGCGCCGCAATATCATCGACAGCCGTATGACAAACTAATCCCTTTAGAGTAGAAGAGTTCATATACGAACCATGCAATTGCATATAATATTGCTGTAATAAAGCTAGCGTACCAGTTACATTGGGAGCGGACATGGAAGTTCCTGAATAAGTAGCATATCGCCCATTTAGAACTGTCGAATATACATTTGTTCCATCTGCAGCTAAATCGGGTTTTATTCTTAAATCATCCGTAGGCCCTTGGCTACTGCTCGTATTAATAATTAGGGTTTTAAAATCAGAAGAAAATGGCTTTAAAACTGGATTGGCATTAGCAATGACGAGATTATTCTTGGCATTTTTATCAGTAGTTAATTTATCGAAGTTAGGAAACATTCCACCAGTATAGGAAGTTCTACCATCATTACCGGCAGAAGTCACGATTAAATACTTAGGATTATTTCTGGAAATCTCATCCATATCTCTTGCTTCGTTTGTGTAAGCCCCCATATACCAAGCTGGCAACTTTTCCTTATCCTCTCCTACAAGAGGTACCCCATAAGAGTGATTAGAAAGAATAATTGGATTGGTAGCCGCATTAACCGCAGCAACCATCTCAGCCTTATCATTCGTCCAGTTATAGGAATCAATATTTATATTGGTCGCCATCCCTCTCGCATTCGCATCTACGCCTTTTGCTCCTATAGTTCCAGAAACATGGGTCGCATGATCATTAAAATCGGTTTCTTTACCTACCGATGTATTATCAATATTAGTTACACGAGATACCGTGTTCGTTTTATTTTGGAATTCAGGATGTGCGTTATCAATAGGACCAAAATCCCAAACGCCAATAGTCATTCCAGTGCCATCCAAGTTTACTCCTAGTTTACCGCCAACTTGAAGATCTGACGTTTTTGTAGATTTTGCAGCTTCAAGATTATGCGTCGTTTTATATAATACAACGCCATCAACCACATCATAAATATGCATATAATTCAAGATATCCTTTGAAGTTGTAGTCGCTTTTCTATTGAAGCTTTGAAAAGAATTCACTCTGTTTATTCGCATTTGTTCTTGGTTCTTAAACCGATCCAACAACTCAAGATTTTCTTTAGTTGCGTTTGTCCTCAGGGTATTTTGGCTATAACCAATATTAAGAATAAGTAAAAATGTAATAAATAGTAATTGTTTTTTCATATTTCTTTTGATAAATTCCTCGAACAAGATACAGTAATTTTAGCTCAATTTACGGCGGATAATTTAATAAAAAAAGCCACCATAAAAATTATGGTGGCTATAATATTAAAATAAAATATATTACTGTATTGTAAACTCAGCTGTGGATGTAGCGCTTTTTGAAGTAGTTTTTGGTACGTAGGTTTTAGATCCCGATGTAATGACATAAGTAGCTCCTCCATCACCATAGGAATCATAAACAGCGACACCATACTTACCCGATGCCAAACAAAAGCTTAAAATAGCATTCTTTTGACCATCAAAAGGTCCGCCCTCATAAATAACAACCGGCTCTTCTCCTGATAAATCAAAAAGCTCAACCGTGGTTTCATCTGGATAACCATCAAAAGTAAGTGCTAACCTTACCAATGTTTCTGTACAAAACTCTGTAACATTAATCGTTAGCTTATCACCAAAATATAATCCTCCCTTTCTTTCAAAATCGACAACTAAAGCTTGATTAACATACTTCAGCGTTTCATCATCTGTAACAGACACAGTAAAAGTACCCTTATTGGTATTTGCCGGAATCGTAACTGTAGCCGGCACCTTATAAGCAGATTTCAACTTTGTAGCCTGCGTATCGACGATCAGGTTATAAATGCGATCTTTACTGGAGATATCGCTGGAATAAACAGCAACGTCCATTGTGCTGGTTCCATTTTCAGTTACGGTCATTGCTACGGGTCCTCGTTCAAATCCAACGTAGTCCTTCAATGATGACGACGTATCATCTGATTCACAATTAAATAAAACTGCGGCAATTATTATTGCAAAATATTTATAATATTTCTTCATGATATATTAATCTTAATTCTGAGTATTAATAAAAGGATTGTTCTGGATTTCAGATTCTGGAATCTCAAATGTTAGTCGCTCATCATTATAAGGAATTGTTACTCCAACATTCGACAAGTGGTTAGAACCTCTTGTAGTGGATTTTTTAAATCTCTTAAGTGCTAAATATGATTTTCCTTCACCCCAAAGTTCAATTCGTGTTTGAAGATATATTTCATCAAGTAACGCCGCACCTGATAGTCCATTTAAATAAGCAGGGTCAATACCTCTTTTAGCTAACAATTCTCCTAAACGGGTTCTTGCTCCTGGCTCATCTCCTCCACGTGCTGCTGCTTCAGCATTTAAAAGGTACATTTCTGCTACCCTCATATAAATATAATCTGTGGTTATAACTCTTTGGCCTCCAATCTTTCTTGCAGGATCGTAAAATTTATTTAAAGGCATTAAATAATAACCTCCAGCAACATTATAAAACTGTCCTTTTCTTACATCTTTTGCAGGAATGGCATCAAAAAGACCTTTATCAATAGTCTTAGGATCTCCCGCCCAAGCATAGCTATAGGTAAATAGATCTATTTGGCCCCACCATGATACTAAATCCAATCCTAAGTCTGTAGTAATATCTTGGCCCCACATCCAACCCGGAGTGTTGATGTCATTAAAACCGCCTAGAACTTCCGTAGCATCCATCAAAATAAAACCACCATTAGTGATTATATCTTCAGTTAAAGCTTTCATTTGTGCAGCTTCTCCAGTAACTCCATATACATAAGCCAAGACTCCTTTAGTCACATATTGATTAATCTGACTTTTGTTTGCACGGTCAAAATCTGATAACAAAGAAATAGCATCAGTCAAATCTTTAATCATATAATCAAAAACAACCTTCGTTGTTGATTTTGGCAAAGCCTCCTGAACTGGTTCAATATACAATGGTAAAATCTCTGCAGAAGGGTCATAACTGTTAGCAAAAAATTGTGTTAAATAGAAATAAGCATGCGCTCTAAGCGTTTTGGCTTGGCCTAGAACCCATCTATTTTCTGCAAGTTCAGGCACCGCATCATTGCCACCCAAAGTCGCTATCACCTCATTTGAAGATCTAATTATTCTGTAATAGTATCTCCAAGGTTTATAATTGGTAGTTGAAGTAAAATCTTGGGTTGGCACATACTCCGTTAGCGCTCTATACCATCCGTAATTAGATGCTGCCAAAACCATGTCTGATGATAAAAAGTCTGAATAAATATCGTAGCCTTTTTGACCAAAATCATCATGGTCTAAGTCCGTACCACCCGTACCTGTATTAACCATCGTGGTATAGATACCAGATAAAATACCCGATACAACTTCAGGATTATTCACTGCCGCATTTTGTAAATCATCAGCAGAAATAAATTCTGTGGGCGCTGTATCCAAGTAATCTTCTGCACAGCCAAACATCAAAAAGAGACCGGCTGCAAAAATAGAAAGTTTTATATTATTTTTCATATATACAATTTTTTAAAATTTAACTCTCACACCCATAGTGAATGTGGATAATGGCGAGTATCGATATTGATTTGAGGCACCTGATTCAGAAGTAGAAGGATTAAAACCATCTCTTTGACTGAATAGGAACAAATTATCTCCAGAAACCCAGATATTCACGTTATCAATACCAGCAGCAGCTATCGCATTCGATTTTAAAGTATATCCTAATTTAATATTATTTAAAGCAAGATAATCCGATTTGGTCAAGAAACGTGTTGAAAGTGATGAAAAGCGATTATCTGATGCGTAGTTATCAGAAAGTCTAGGAACATTAGTAATGTCACCTGGTTGTTGCCATCTATTCAATATATCAACATGCCAGTTATTAGCACCAGCTTGTGCGTTTTGCATCAAGTTAGCATAGGATGAATCGTAAGCATAGCCTCCAAAACTATATAGGAATTGTGCACTTAAATCAAATTTCTTATAAGTACTTGCCAATCTGAATGCACCTCTTACTTTTGGAATTGCAGACTTGCCAACATACTTGGTCGTCGCATCAGCATAAACTTTAGTCGTCTCTCTTTGAACATTGGCATTTGGATTTTTGTCTAAATATTCAACAATTGAGCCTGTACCATTATCCGGCGTATTAAATCCTTCACCAACATCAAATTTACCGTTGTTGTTGGCGTCATCGAAATACCTGTACCACATTGCTCTACCATCGGCAGGGTCAACACCAGCCCACTCTCTCATGTAAAAATCAAAAATGGAATGTCCATTGGAATATGCAAAACTATTTGGTGCTGTATCAATATACTTTGGCAAACCAGTAGATGGCTCAATTGGCATTGTTTTGATTTCGTTATCTAAAATCTCTCCGTTTAAAGTTAAATTCAAATTGAATTCTTTGGTTCTAACAAGATGAGCAGTTAAATCAAACTCAATACCACTGTTTAGCAATTCACCATCATTAACAGTAGTGACTGCAATACCAGATGACGGATTATTACGTCTATCAAATAATAAATCTTTGGTTAATTTTCTATAGTAATCTACAGAACCTTCTAAAAACCCAGTTTTACCTAAAGTAAATTCAACACCAGTTTGGAACATTGTAGAAGTTTCCCAAGTTAAGTTTGGATTACCGTAATCTCTATTTGAAAGTGCAAAACCATCATTAAGGTTTCCAACATTATAACTATTGATACCTGGATACAATCCTACACCAGCTTGCTCTCCAACAAGACCATAACTCGCTTTCAATTTCAAGAAATTAATAAATGAAGAATTTTGTAAAAAGTTTTCATTTGACATTACCCATGAAGCACCAACAGATCCGAAGGTACCCCATTTGTTACCTGGAAGGAATCTTGAAGATCCATCACGTCTTACAGATCCTGATAAATAGTATTTTTGATCAAAATCATAATTTACCTGAGCAAAATAACTTTCTAGAATGGCTTTTCTAGTCCAAGATGTTGGAGGAGAAGATACAATTATAAAGTTATTCAAATCATCAACATAAGGACTTACAGCCTTTGACATACTTGCAGTGTTTCGTTTCTGAGTCCAGTCATTCGCTTCGTGAGCAGCTAACACTTCAAAAGAATGATTACCCCAACTATTTTTGTAACGTAATAATTGCAAAAAGTTTTTAGCAAAATATTCTGTATCTCTTCTGTAAATTGAACCACCTTGTCCAGCTGCAGAGCCGTAAAAAGGATTGTTTAAGTTGAAAAATTTATCGTTATAATACTGAAAACCGAATCTTGTCTCAAATGAAAGATTTTTGGTGAATTTTATATCAAAATTAAAGTTACCATTCAATTCGTTTCTCTTAGCGCGACTTCTGTCATAGTTTGCATCTGCAATTGCGTTGGTTAAAGCACCAAATCCTCTTCCGTTGTTACCATAGTCAAATACACTACCACCAAAAATATCATCAGGCACTCTTTGACCATTTCCATCTCTTAGATAAAGCGGATAGATGCTTGGTAAATTGTCAACGAACCAGAAAATACTCCCTGAATCTGAAGATTGTCCATTATTGTTTGTTTCAGAAAGTGCATATCCAAGGTTTGCACTTGTTTCTAACCATTCTTTTGGCTTATGGGTAAGATTAAGTCGGGCTGAGTAGCGTTTGTAATCAGAGTTAATTAAATATCCTTCTTCATCCAAATAACCGAATGAGCTGAAATACTTTGATTTATCGTTACCACCGGCAAAACTAAGGTTAGCTTCTTGTCTGTAAGAGGTTTGGAAACCGTAATCCTCCCAGTTTTCAGGGTCATAACGTCTTGTAACGCCCGGTCTAACTGTACGGGTCGTAGGATCAATAAGTTCTGCCCCATTGGCCACATTCCACATATTATAAAAAGGAGCTATCCCTCCGTTACCAAATAACTCTTGATTAGCATATGCTTCTGGATTTGCCTCTCCACTAGCTACTCCTTTATTATATTTAGCTTCCCAAGCTAAACCAATATACTGTTCAGGAGATCTGATCACTTCATTTCTTGGCAATAAACTGACGTTAAAACCAGTTTTCACATCGACGTTGATAGAAGATTCACCAGCAGTACCCGTTTTTGTGGTAATTAGAATAACACCATTTGCTCCTCTTGCACCATAAATCGCAGTTGCAGTAGCATCTTTTAAAACTGTTGTAGACTTAATGTCCGCTGGGTTGATAGAATTGATATTTTCTGTTCCATTAAAAGGAACTCCATCCACTACATATAAAGGATCTCTGTTACCATTAACAGAACCAAATCCTCTAATACGGATGGTTGCTGCAGTACCAGGCTGTCCAGAAGTATTGATTACATTCACACCCGCTACTTCTCCAGCTAATGCCTGAGAAACGTTTGAAAATGATTTTACTTCTAAATTCTCTGAAGAAACTGTTTTTGCCGACCCAGTAAAAGATTGTTTAGTGGCAGTACCATATCCAACAATTACCACTTCATCAAGTGCAGCAATATCTTCTTCCATCGCCACATTAATAGTGTTACTTGCACCTACTACTACTTCCGTGCTTTTCATACTTACAAAAGAGAAGGCTAACGTTTCGCCCACACGAACATTAATGGTATAGTTACCATCAAAATCAGTTTGAACGCCACGAGTTGTCCCTTTCACAATTACACTTACCCCAGGCAAAGGCAATCCGTCTGAAACAGATGTCACCACACCTGAGACAGCTTTCTCTTGAGCAAGAGAAACCTGCATCACAAACGCCATAAAAAGCGTCATTAACCATGTTAATTTTAATTTCATAAAACAATTATTTGAGTTAGTCTTGCGCAAACATCATAATAATTTATTAAAGAAACAAGTATTTTACTTAATATAATGTTAACGCCAGCAAGGGTTTGCGCGATTTTTAAAGAACATAAAGCACTATTAATCAACACTTATCACACTCCCGTTTCACCGATCAAATATGTTAATCTTTTAACGATTACATAAAATTCTCAATGCCATTCTGAGATTAATTTAAACACAATTCTTTATTGTAGAATATTAAAAAGTATTTATGTTAAATAACTAACATCATCTTAAGTCAAAAACTCAAAAATGCAAATAATTAACATTTCATTCAATTTGTGATGATTTCCCATATTAACCTCAATCTTATGATAATGATTTAAAGAAAAAAATCAGTGTAAAATATTATGATGTTCTATATCCTGCAAGTTTAAAATTCTGTATCGCATTTAATTGTTATTGAATGAGATCTAATCCATGAAAGATTTGAACTAAACAAAGTAACTTTCATGTATCAATTCCAAAAAATCAATACGCACAAACCAACGATAAACCCCCTTAAATTTCACTTCTTACTTTATTATTTTAAATTTGTTGAAACTTTAGCAAATTGAAACTCAAACTCTCTTTTACTTTAAATCCTTTTGAATGCGGGACAGACGAAGCGGGACGCGGTTGTCTTGCAGGCCCAGTCACGGCAGCAGCGGTCATTTTACCCCAAGCGTTTGAGAATTCCATCCTGAATGATTCAAAGCAGCTTTCAGAAACGAAGCGCGATTTTCTAAAGCCTATTATTGAACAGGAGGCCATCTCATTTGCCTTTGCTCACATATATCCTGAAGTAATTGACGAAATTAATATCTTGAATGCATCCATTTTAGCAATGCATCATTCCATCGCCAAATTAAAAACGGCACCCACATTTATAAGTGTGGATGGCAATAAGTTTAAGCCGTTTAGCAATACGCCTCATGAAACTATTATTAAGGGCGACAGTAAATATCTTAACATCGCA
Organism: Gelidibacter sp.; assembly: GCF_053579655.1. Classification (NCBI taxonomy): domain Bacteria; kingdom Pseudomonadati; phylum Bacteroidota; class Flavobacteriia; order Flavobacteriales; family Flavobacteriaceae; genus Gelidibacter; species Gelidibacter sp. The sequence continues at coordinate 12,122 of NZ_JBMDWE010000023.1, forward strand.
GCCGCTTCAATTCTGGCAAAAACATACAGAGACGCTTATATGTGCCTGATCCATGAAGAATTCCCCATGTATAACTGGAAAAAGAACAAAGGCTATCCCACTAAAGAGCATCGCGAGGCTATTAAGAAATATGGTGTTACAAAATACCATCGAAAAACCTTTAGATTATTGCCGCAACCACCACAACTCGTACTTTAACTTTTATATTTGCAAAAAATCAACATGAGAAATATAGGTTTACTATTCACGCTTCTCCTCATTATAAGTTGTAAAAACACCCCGCCTAAGCCTTCTGATCTCGTCACGTTGGTGCCTAACAATGTTTCATTAGTTATAAAAACAACCTCTATAGAAGGCCTGAAGAGCGTTTTTAAAAACAATAGTTTGCTCAGCCAGTTTTCTGAAGGAAATTCAATTAAGCATTTAAACACTAAACTCAACTATCTCAAACATCTAAAACCATCAGAGGAACTTCTATTAGTTTTTGGCAAAGACAAAATTGATAGTCTCCAAATATCAATCATTACAAAATATCATAAAGATCTTTTCAATTTAGATGCTGTTCCAAATCGGTTAATAGAAACCATCACTGCAAATGGAATGTCATTGACCAAAACTACGCTTGATCATGAAATTATTTATAGCATTATTAAGGACAGTGTGTTTTTTGCATCCAATGATCGAACCCTAGTCGAAGCTGCATTTAACCAAAATGAGGCCGATCCCCTATTAAAAGAATTATATCATAAATCAAATAAAGAACAATCCTTATCCATCATCATTAATACCAAACAAAAGTCATTTCAACCAAATTTATTTTTTGATCAAAACCTTAACAAAATCCAGTTTTCAAACTATTTCCTATTAGATGCAGATTTAACACAGGATCAGCTGAAATTTGACGGCATTACCATTGCCAGAGACTCTTCTAAAAGTTTACTCAATGTGTTTAAGAACACATTTCCACAAGACAATCACTTGCCTAAAATTTGTCCGCCAGATAGCGACGGATTTTTAAGCTTTTCATTCCACAGTTTTAAAACGTTCCACGAAAATATCGTCCAATTCAGAAAACAAGATTCTCTAATTGCCGATCCAGTTTTTGAAAGCATTCTGGAAGCCGGCATAATCTACAGAAATGAGCAACAAGCGGTCGTTTTGAATAGCATTGACGCCACTAATATGAACAGCTATTTAGGAACTCAAAACAGCTTAGAAACCTATCGGGATATTACCATTTATAATTTTGATAAACCGAATCTGCTCTCCGATTTATTCGCGCCGTTGATTACCTATAAAGCCGCTACAAACTTTATTAACATTGACGATTTCTTTGTGTTTTCAGATAATATTGAACTACTAAAAGACATCATTAGCAGCTATCAAAACAATGCAACGCTCTACACTTCAAATGCTTTTGAAGACCTGATGGACGAATTGAGTGACGCCTCCTCATTATTGATATATGCCAATGGCAACAATCTCAAGAAAATCATCAACTCAAATTTCGATACAGAAAAACCGATCAATCCTGATGGTTTTAACGCTTCTGCCATTCAGTTTGTATATGAAACAGATTTTGCACACGTGCATGCCATTTCACAGAAAAACAAGAAAAAATCCAACTCCAACTCGGTTTTGGAAGGAGCCAACGTGACCTTGGACGCCGATTTATTAACGGATCCTCAATTTGTAAACAACCACACCAACCATCAGAAAGAAGTGGTCGTGCAAGACGTCAATTATAATTTATATCTGATTTCAAAAGATGGTAAAGTCCAGTGGAAAAAACAATTGGACAGCAAAATATTAGGACGCATTGAACAAATTGACACCTATAAAAACGGGCGACTCCAACTGGCATTTGCCACAGAACATCAAATTTATGTTTTAGATCGCGACGGGAAGAACGTCGGTAATTTCCCTTTAAAATTCAAGAACCCCATTACACAACCTCTTTCTGTATTTGATTACGAAAAAAATCGTGATTACAGACTGATGCTAACGCAAGGCTCCAACCTCTTACTTTACGACAAAAACGGAAAAATGGTCGGCGGATTTCTTTACAAAAAAACAGAAAACGCCATTAACACGCAGCCGCAACATTTCAAAATTGGCAAGAAAGATTATATTGTATTTGTTCAAGGCAAAGAACTCGAAATACTAAGCAGAGTAGGCAAAACGCGTGTGACGATTAAAAATAATATTGACTTTAGCAATAGTGGTATTTATCTATACGACAACATGTTTACGACCACCACGGCCAAAGGCGACCTCATTCAAATTGATGAAAATGGCAAAATGACCAGCAGCAATCTCAATTTAGGAGAAAAACACGCCATTACTGCAACCAGCAAGACCTTGGTAACGCTTTCAGAAAACATTCTACATGTCAGAACCAATAAAATCGAACTGGATTTTGGAGACTACACCCCTCCAAAAATTTTCTATGTCAACGATAAAATCTATGTATCGGTTACCGATTTACAGGCTAAAAAAGTATTCCTTTTTGACAGCTTAGGAAAATCGATTGACAACTTCCCGGTTTATGGAAATTCCACGATTGATCTTGATAATATTGACAAAAACAAAAGTCCTGAATTTGTAACCAAAGGCGACCAAAACAGTATCATCATTTATCAGATAAATTAGCAGCTTTCTACCAACTATACAGTTTTTCATACCAGTTATACAGTATTTTCAATTCATTCGCTTTTTTGGTTTATCTTGAAAACGATATAATCCAATAACAGTCAAGCACATACAAAATGAAAAACTCAATACTCTGCAAAAAACTACTAGGAACTGCTCTGCTCCTTCTTTTCATGATACCGTCAGCAAATGCGCAAATCCTAAAAAGACTGCAAAAAAGCGCCGAACGAACCGTTGAGCGTAAACTAGAGCGGAAAACGGAAAAAGAAACGGGTAAAATGATGGACTCTATTTTAGATCCAAGTCAAAAATCCTCTACTAAAAAAACTCCAACAAAGAATTCTGAGAATTCCGACGAAAAACCAACTTCAAAAGAAGACATTGGAGCAAATACTGCCAAAGAATCATCTGTTAAAAAAAATGTCTCGGAAGGTTTAGAAGTCTATAGTAAATTTGACTTTGTCCCCGGTGACAAAATATTGTTTTATGATGATTTTTCGCAAGATTTTGTGGGTGACTTTCCTTCTAAGTGGAATACCAATGGTTCCGGTGAAGTCGTTAAAATTAATAATGTTGACGGCAATCAGTTTGTGATGAAATCGGGATATAAAATATTTTACATTCCGGATGTTAAAAATCTCCCAGAAGATTACACCATTGAGTTTGACCTCGTGGCTCAAGGTATAGACGGTAAGACCTCCTCAAATGCTGTTATGGGAATTATCCTCAGTGATAATAACAGTTTTGAAAATGGAAACAAACACTTCGTGGAAACTACACTTCCTTTTTGTCAATTCTATACCATACCGATAAGAACAAGTAATTATTTTAACGGCAATTATGGCGCCATTAACAGTTCTATTGATGCGGATATACGCAAAGAAGTTCTAAACAGACCTCACATTTCCATCGCAGTTACAAAAAACAGATACAGGCTATGGGTAAATGAAACAAAATATATAGACATCCCAAGGATGATTCAAGAATTAACTGTGCTGAAGGCTATCAAATTCTACACCTATGGATTTGAAGACACAAATGAAAATGTATTGATAAGCAACCTCAAAGTTGCTGCAGGTGGCGAAGATTTACGAAGAAAATTGCTATCTGAAGGTAAAATATCTACCAATGGCATTCTCTTCGATTCCGGTTCAGCCAAAATAAAACCACAATCTTTAGGTATTGTTTTACAGATTTCACAAGTATTACTCCAAGACGAAAACATAAATCTGAACATTGTGGGCCATACTGATGCTGAAGGCAATAGCGATACCAATTTGAAATTATCAAAAGAACGTGCTCAGGCCGTAAAAGATGCATTAGTGAATCTTTATAATATTCCCGCCAACCGACTTCAAACGGATGGCAAAGGCGCAAGCGTTCCCGTTGCCGAAAACAGCACGGCTGATGGTAAAGCACAAAATCGACGCGTGGAGTTTATTAAGATATAAATAAAAAGAAGTAAAGACCGCTACGCTTTTAGAATATAGAACATAGACTTGTGTCGTGAATACTTTAAAATAGTTAATTTAAAAACACACACAAGTTTCTGAAAAAACCGTGAAAAGGAAGCTTTTCTTATTCGAATAAAGCGAAGACTCTAAAATAATCGCCTCATATTTAGAACGCCAAGGATTTTTTTTTTGGCGTTTTTATTTGATTTCAGTCAAATTTATGTAGTATTGTAAACTTCAAAAAAGCAAGCAGTCTATCATGATCAAACGTACAAAAGCCTCTATTTCAAAAGCCGTTCTTCATAAGGTTGGCAATAAATTCAATAGTACCAAAAACGCATTTTCCGAACAGGAATTGGACTTTGATGAAATCAGTTATGACTTAATATTGCCGTATTTATTACGCCCTTTCGGAAGTTTAGTGGAAAGCTATCGTTTTAACCACCATTCCGACATCAGTCTCAATGAAATCAACACGTATGCGACGCAACTTTTTGCTGACGACAGTGACTTTTTAGAAGTTTCAAAACACATCGCCACACATTTATTTGAACAAAGTAATTCCGCACAAATAAAAACCGGCGATGTCATGGTTTGTATTTTTGAGGACATTCAATATGAAGAATTATTTGTAAAAGCGGTTGGCATCTTTAAAATTGAAAATAGAGCGGAATTTTTTCAGACTTATTTAGAAAACAACAGCTACGACATCATTACCCAAAAAGGAATTCCGATCAAAAAAGTGGACAAAGGCTGTCTGATCCTTAACACTTCCGATACCGAAGGCAATATTGTATTGAGCGTGGACAACAACTCTTACGATACGCAATATTGGATCAAGCATTTTCTAAACATCAAATACCCTGATGATCATAACCAACATACCAAAAACTATATCGAACTCTGTAAGGATTTTTCTGAAGATATTTTAAAACCGAATTTGGGGATTCAAGAAAAAAGCACGTTTTTAGCTAAAACCATCGACTTTTTCAAGGAAAATGAAGTGATTAACGTGGAAAGCTTTAAAGATGATCTTTTTGAGAATGACGAATACAAAGCGTTATTCGAAGATTATAAAAAAGGTTTTGAAACTAATCACGAGCTCATCATACGCAACCAATTTGATGTTTCTGAAAGCGTTTTGAAAAAGGAAAAACAGAAGATTAAAACAGAGATTAAACTCGACACCAATATCCAGATTAAATTAGATATCGACGCGCCTGACGCCTCAGCAGAATATTTAGAACGTGGTTATGACGAGGTTAAAAAAATGCATTATTACAAAGTGTTTTTTAATGAAGAAACCTAGTGTGATTGAAGATTGTCGATTGGAGACTTTTGATTTTTGAAGTTAGGACGGAGGACAGATGACGGAGGACAGATGACGGAGGACAGATGACGGAGGACAGATGACGGATGACGGAAGACAGATGACGGAGGACAGATGACGGAGGACAGATGACGGAGGACAGATGACAGATGACAATTTGGTCTGATGACCGATGAATGAAGCTCATAGATTGAAATAAAAGCCAAAAAAAAATCAGTGAAAATCAGCCAGATCAGCGTCATTAGCGTTCTATAATAAATCTGCCCGATGATTAATGACAACAGTCGGTGGAAAGTGGAAATAAAAAAATTCCTATCTATTTTTTACAATGAGTTAATTGATTAAAAACGGTCAACAATAATCAGGAAAGTTCAGATGTGTAAAAAAATAAATCTCTTGCAGATTTCGCGGATTGACGCAGAAACCCTTTGATATTTAACTCTGATTCTTACTGCCAACTGAGACTGAGACTGAAAACTGAAGACTGCCAACTCATCTAAACCTCACTCCCCAACATCTCCCTTAATATCATCAATCTCAGAATGTCGATTGGCAAACTTGTGGTTCTGAATTAATTTATTGAGATAAAAAGCTTCAAAAACGGTCCATGCACCAGCAACAAGCATGGGAATTATAAAGACCAACAAAACAAGGGTGCTTTTCTTAGTCGGAAAAGCGTACATAAGATAAACCGCATACAACGAGAGAATGATATAGATAATCCCAAAAGCTATATCAAGAATCCAAAACACCGGCTCTACTTTTGGTAAATCCACGTTTTCTTTGAGAAGTTTATAAAAGCCTTTCGTTTTGAAATGAAATATAAAGCTGCAAACACCCAAAATTGACATTCCAATAGGAATCCACATGGCGGTTTCAAATTTTGGCTCATCAAACAACAACACATAAAAAATCAATCCTCCTGGAAACAGCGCTAACGGCACTACTAAAACCAATAAAATGATTTTTTGAATGTTCGCCATATTTAAAACACCTGCTTTTCTTGTTGTGGTACCGCTTCAAAAAGCGTCATAAAATGCTTTAAAACTTTGGCTTTCAATTCGGACTCGTCCACTTCCTCCACGCCTAACTCCACATGTAAGGACGTGACTGCTTTCCCACGAATACCACATGGAATGATGTTGTCAAAATAGCCCAAGTCGGCATTGACGTTCAATGCAAATCCATGCATGGTAACCCATCTACTCGCTCTCACGCCCATCGCGCAAATTTTGCGTACAAAAGGCGTTCCCACACCCAACCAAACTCCAGTTTCTCCAGGGCTTCGCTGAGCATCCAGACCATATTCTGCCAGGGTTAAAATGATCATTTCTTCTAATAAGCGGAGGTATTTATGAATATCTGTAAAAAAGTTTTCCAAATCGAGAATGGGATACCCTACAACTTGTCCTGGTCCGTGATACGTAATGTCTCCACCTCTATTTATTTTATAATAGGTTGCTCCTTTTTTTGCGAGCTGCTCTTCGTTCAATAAAAGATTTGAGAAATCGCCACTTTTACCCAAGGTATAGACATGAGAATGCTCCACCAATAAAAAATAATTTGGTGTTTCTAAATTGGCATTCTCTCTTCTGTTCTTGATTTTCGTGTCCAGAACTGATTTGAATAATCCTTCTTGATAATCCCAGGTATCCTTATAATCTTTATGCCCTAAATCCTGTACGGTAACTATTTTATTCACAATCTTAGTCTTCTAGTGTAATCTTCAAATTCATCAAATCTGAATCATGGCTGACTCTATTTAAATCGGTTATGATTCTGATCTGTAAAATTACGGATTTTCGGATAGATGGTGGGACATTGTTTCATGGAGATTCATCTATTGAGACCGATGACCGATGACGGGCGAAAAAAAATTAGTTTCACAGAGATTCATTGAGAAACACTGAGATACACAGAGAAAGTTATTTGGGTTGAATGACAGATGACCGATGACCGATGACGGGCGACAAAAATTAGTTTCACAGAGATTCACGGACAAACACTGAGATGCACAGAGAAAGTTATTTGGGTTGAATGACAGATGACCGATGACCGATGACCGATGACTGAATTATAAATTTTATATAGTTCCAAAGTCAGCGACTCATAAGACCATCAACTGAATACTGAGACTGAGACTGCTTGCCCGTCCAGAGCTTTTGCGAAGGCGGGAAAACTGAGACTGAGACTGAGACTGAGACTGAAAACTGAAAACCGAGACTGAAAACTATTTTTTAGGGTTATTCAAAATTACCAAAGCAGCTATAACTCCCGGCACCCATCCGCAGAGCCATAGTAAAAAAACAATGATAATAGATCCACAACCTTTATCAAGGACCGCAAGTGGTGGACAAAAAATAGAAAGAAGAACTCTCCAAATACTCATAATTGATGATTTTTAACGACCACTACTTTTGCGTGGCTGATTAATGTATTTATTAAGACGCAAAACTATTCAATTTGTTACGGGATAAAAACTATATCATCATCTTCAAAAATATAATTCAAGCAGCTAAAACTAGCTCAAAATCAAAATTCATCTTTCAAACTCACCAATTTCAACCCTTCGCAAAAAGTTTCATCCCATAAACCATCAAAAACCCAATCTATCGTTGAAATTACTACGTTAATTTTTTTAAATATCGTAATTTTGCATATCAAAAATTTAACAGCATGCAACTTTCAGAACAAGAACTCATCCGAAGAGAAAAATTAGTCAAATTACGTGAATTGGGAATCAATCCTTATCCAGCCGATTTATATCCTGTGGACCACACTTCGAAACAGGTTAAAGAGCAATTTGAAGAAGGGAAACAGGTCGTTATTGCTGGTCGATTGATGTCGATGCGGGTGCAAGGAAAGGCTAGTTTTGCTCAAATTCAGGATTCTGAAGGAAAGATTCAAGCGTATTTTAACAGAGATGAAATCTGTCCTGGCGATGATAAAACTTTATATAATGAGGTTTTCAAAAAACTATTGGACTTTGGCGATTTCATTGGTATCGAAGGCGAATTATTTACCACACAAGTGGGCGAAAAAACAGTGAAGGTCAAAAACTTCAAATTATTGAGCAAATCCTTAAAGCCTTTGCCATTACCTAAGGAAAAAGACGGGGTTATTTATGACGCCTTTACCGATCCTGAACAACGTTACAGACAACGTTATGCCGATTTGGTAGTGAACCCTCAGGTTAAAAATGTATTTATAAAACGTACCAAGCTATATAACGCCATGCGTCAGTTTTTCAACGACGCCGGTTACTTTGAGGTGGAAACTCCGGTGTTACAACCAATTCCTGGAGGCGCGGCGGCACGTCCGTTTATGACCCATCACAACAGTTTGGACATTCCTTTGTATATGCGAATTGCCAACGAACTTTATCTAAAGCGTCTTATTGTTGGCGGTTTTGATGGCGTTTATGAATTCTCAAAAAACTTCAGAAATGAAGGTATGGATCGCACGCACAATCCAGAGTTTACGGCTATGGAAATATACGTGTCCTATAAAGATTACAATTGGATGATGCACTTTTGTGAAGAGCTTTTAGAACATTGCGCCCTTGCGGTAAACGGTTCTACAGAAGCAACTTTCGGCGAACACAAAATCGATTTCAAAGCTCCGTATGCTCGGGTAACCATGACGGATTCCATTAAGCACTTTACCGGATTTGATATTACTGGAAAATCTGAAGATGAGATCCGCAAAGCTGCTAAAGACATGGGCATTGCAGTAGACGACACCATGGGCAAAGGCAAATTGATCGATGAAATTTTCGGTGAGAAATGTGAAGGCAACTATATCCAACCAACGTTTATTACAGATTACCCGAAGGAAATGAGTCCGTTGTGTAAAGAACACCGCGATAATCCAGAATTGACCGAACGTTTTGAGTTGATGGTTTGTGGTAAAGAAGTTGCCAATGCGTATTCTGAATTGAATGATCCTATTGACCAACGTGAACGTTTTGAACACCAAATGGAGTTGGCTCAAAAAGGTGATGATGAAGCTACCGGAATGATCGACTATGATTTCTTACGTGCTTTAGAGTACGGCATGCCTCCAACCTCTGGAATGGGCATCGGAATGGACCGACTTATCATGTATTTGACCAATAATCAGTCCATTCAGGAAGTGTTGTTTTTCCCTCAAATGAGACCGGAAAAGAAGGCAGTGGCTTTGACTGAAGAAGAAAAAGCAGTTTTCGCTATCCTAAAATCCAATGCTCCGATAGATCTGAATAACTTAAAAGAACAATCCGGACTGAGTAACAAAAAGTGGGATGCCACTATAAAAGGCTTGACAAAAAACAAATTGGCCAAAGTCGAAAAAACCGAAGAAGGTCTATTTGTGCATGTTGTATAGAGTCGCGAAATTTATTTTTTTAACATTAAGAGCATGTGCAGTAATTGCATATGCTTTTTTGTTAATAATACATTTCATCCTAAAGGATCATTTCCGAATTTTACAAATCTTTTTTTACGCCTTCCCGCTACCTTTAATCATCTTATTGGGAGGTTTTATCACTCTTCTGTTTTTCAAAAGAAAACGGTATTTTATATTTTTTATCTGTACCACTTTAGGTTTGACTGGTATTTGGCTCAATAATTCCTATATTTTCCCAAGCCCTGTGGAAATTCCTAAAGATGCAACGTCCATTATATTCTGGAATGCCGCCGATCGGCCAACAATCCATATGGATATCCTTACAGAAAACATCCAAAATATCCAGCCTGACATTATCGCACTTACCGAGACGGAAAACGCTTCCGCAGAAGATATACAGCAACTGTCACAAGATTTCCCAGCTTACGAATTTCGAATCCTTGAAGGCAATATGCTGATTGGCATAAAAGGACGTATAGAAAAAATAACGTATACTATTGAAGAACAAAGCTATGACATCAATTTTGTAGAGGCACAACTAAAGTCTGGCCCTATTTTAATGGCCTTTACGGATACTTTTCAAAGTCCAACCATGGATAAAAGAAAAACTTTAGGAACGATATTGCAATTGGCCACTCAAAGAAATTCAGACATCATTGTTGGCGATTTTAACACGCCTTATGAAAGTGTTCACTTCAGAAAGTATGAAACAGATTATACTAGTTTTCATGATTACGGTGAAGGTTTTAGTGCAACTTGGCCATTTGGAATTCCTTTACTTGAAATTGACCAAATTTTCACAAGCAAAAAGCTCAAACCTATACGCCTTCAAAAGTTTTATTATAAAGTTTCTGACCATGCTATGCTCGTCGGATATTTTAAATAAAAATCATTGTTGTCCGATTAAAGTTGGTTTGATCTTCTAAGAACAGAGATCAATGGTTCTTTCAACGTTTTTGATCCTCAATCTCCTTCATTTCTCTGTTTTTGAAAACTATTGCTAAAACATCATAATCCATTCTAATTATTGAATTTCACAGCCCATATTTTCAATTAATTACGTGTTTAGTCTTTGTTCTTGATTCTATCAGCGCAGCGGCAGTTACTGAGCTTGTCGAAGTGTCTTAATTCTTATCCGGATCATAGTGAAGAAAAATCCATAACCTATCAAAATTCTCTTTAAAAGTGGCATCGTTATGTTAAAAAACTACGTTTTAAATAGTTAAAGAAATACTAAAATATATTACAATCCACTATCAACGTTATGTATTGCGTATTTTCACTTCCTTAAATTTTTAAACCCCTAACATTTTGAAAAAAGTTTCCTTAAGCGTGATGTTTTTGGCGTCTTTCCTTTTTGTCGTGTCTTGTTCCACTACAAAAAAAGCGTCCAAAACACCAGCAACCGCTACTACTGCCTCTGATGCAACAAAAAAAACTGGAAAAAATGACATCCAGCCTTACAACAAAGTCATAACAAAAGATGCCAAAAGTGACCCAGGATTGTTCACCATCCATAAAATAGACGAGTCCTACTTTTATGAAATTCCAGATTCCCTTTTTGAACGTGAAATGCTCATGGTGACACGTATCGCTAAAACCGCCAGTGGCATAGGTTTTGGCGGCGGAAAGCAAGACGAGCAAGTTTTGCGTTGGCAAAAAAAGGATAAAAGAGTATTGCTCCGTATGGTTTCCCATAGTGTAGTAGCCAATGACTCCCTTCCTGTATATGAAGCTGTGGTCAATTCAAATTTTGAACCTGTGCTATTTAGCTTCCCTATTAAAGCTATCGGCAAAGATTCATTAACTACAGTTATTGATGTGACTGATCTGTATATGAAAGATGTGAAGCCATTTGGTTTGCCAGATCGAAGTAGAAAACAATATAAAGTAACCCGTTTAGACGCAGATTTATCTTATATCGAAAGTCTTAAAAGCTATCCTTTAAACATTGAATCACGTCACGTAAAAACCTATAGTGCAAGTGAACCACCTTCAAATGCAGCAAGTGGCGCTATTTCGATAGAAATGAGCAACTCTATGGTTTTATTGCCAAAAGAGCCAATGAAGCGACGCATATTCGACCAACGCGTAGGTTGGTTCACAAGTGGACAAATTGATTACGGTTTAGATGCTCATGAAAGCAAAAGAGTCACCTATTTAGACAGATGGCGCCTTGAAGTGAAGGATGAAGACATCGAAAAGTTTAAGCGTGGCGAATTGGTTGAGCCTAAAAAACAAATCGTTTATTATATTGACCGTGCAACTCCAGAACAATGGCGTAAATACATCAAACAAGGTATTGAAGATTGGCAAGTAGCTTTTGAAGCTGCCGGATTTAAAAATGCCATTATCGCCAAAGATCCTCCAACAGTTGAGGAAGATCCGGGATGGAGCCCAGAGGATATTCGTTATTCTGTAGTTCGCTATTTAGCTTCTCCAATCCCTAATGCTAACGGCCCTCACGTAAGTGACCCAAGAAGTGGTGAGATTTTAGAAAGTGACATCAACTGGTACCATAACGTAATGACTTTGTTGCGCAACTGGTTCTTCGTACAAACGGCAGCCATTAATCCTGATGCACAAAGTGTGAAATTTAAAGATGAAATCATGGGACGATTGATTCGTTTTGTGTCTTCGCACGAAGTTGGTCATACCATAGGTTTACCTCATAACATGGGAAGTAGTGTTGCTTACAAAGTGGACGATTTACGTAACCCAGAATTTACTAAAAAGTATGGAACTGCACCGTCTATTATGGATTATGCACGCTTCAATTATATTGCACAGCCAGGTGATGAAGGTGTTGCTTTAATGCCGAACATTGGTATTTATGACAAATATGCCATCTCATGGGGTTACCGTCCAATTTTGGATGCCGCGACACCAGAAGATGAAAAGAAAACTTTAGATAGCTGGATTTTAAAACACGCTGGAGATCCAATGTACCGTTTCGGAAGACAGCAAAGTGGTGGTGTGATCGATCCAAGTTCTCAAACCGAGGATTTAGGTGATGACGCCATGAAAGCTAGTGCATACGGAATTGCGAACTTAAAGCGTATCGTTCCAAACTTGATCAAATGGACTGCCGAAGATGGTAAAGATTATAGCGATCTAGGCACTATGTATGGCGAAGTATTAGGACAATACAACCGTTATATGGGCCACGTGACTGCCAACATTGGTGGGGTTTATGAAATTTACAAAACCTACGACCAAGAAGGAGATGTCTACACCCCTGTTGATAAAGCCAAACAAAAAGAAGCCTTACAGTTCCTTCAGAAAGAATTGTTCGCTACACCAGAATGGTTATTAGACAATGACATTTTCAATAGAATCGAATTTGATGGTAATTTAGAACGCATCCGCGGGACGCAAACGAGAACGCTAAATGACATCCTTGATTTTGGAAGAATGCAACGTATGAGCGAAAACGAAACGGCCAACGGTAAAAACGCTTACGGTTTATTGGACATGATGCAAGATTTGCGCAAAGGTGTTTTTAGTGAGTTAAATAGTGGGAAAGCAATAGATGCCTACAGAAGAAATCTTCAACGTGGCTATATTGATAGAATGGCCTATTTAATGACCAAAGAACAAACTCCTGTGCCGGCAAATTTCAGACGTTTTGTTTCAAGAACAAATGTTGATGTGAGCCAATCTGATATTAGAGCGATCACAAGAGCAGAATTGAAAACTTTAGAAGGCACAATCAAATCTGGTTTAGCAAGAACCAATGACAATATGAGCAGAATCCATTTAACGGATGCGCTGCAACGTATTGACGCTATTCTAAATCCAAAAAGCTAACAAGTTTGTTTAATTTATAAATAAATGCTTCAAGGTTTCTTGAAGCATTTTTTATTTAATTGCAATTGGCATCTCAACGTTTAGACAGATGAATGATTCATTTTATTGGAGTGCTCTTTAAATTTATAAATCCATTTTAGGAAAGTCTACAATTTCGATACCTTATTAACAGATTTATAAGCTAGTCTTAAAAATCCAGTTATTATGATAAATACAATCCCAACGACAGTGCGATATTTTTGAAAAACAGTATCTGGATATACATTGGTCAGAGAGATGATTAAAATAATCAAAGCTATAAACCAAATTAAAGCAATGATAATTAGTCCTGTTTTTTTTATAATCAATTCCATTTTAAAATTACAATTTCACATGCCATCCGCCACAAGGAATATCACTTCCTATCATTAAAATATAAGACTATTTGCTTCAATTATAATTTAAGTAAATAGAGTGATTTGGTGTCGTATTTCATAAATCAGTTCGTTGTTGTCCGATTAAAGTTGCGTTGATCTTCTAAGAATATTGACCGATAAAGTTCTTTTAAACGTTTTTCATCCTCAATCTCCTTCATTTCTCGGTTTTTGAAAACTATTTCTAAAACATCCTAATCCATTCTAATAATGAATTTCAAGCCCATATTTTCAATTAATTACGTGTTTAGTCTTTGTTCTTGGTTCTATCAGCGGAGCGGCGGTTACTGAGCTTGTCGAAGTGTCTTAATTCTTTTCCGGACAATAGAGAAATCAATTATAACCATACATTTGTTAAAAATAATACACGAATTGTATTGGTATAACTACTTAAATCAGTGTAAATCTGCTCCATCAGCGTCATCAGTGTTCTACCAAGGAAAGGAACGCAGATAACGCTGATTTCTTATGATTAAAAAGGATAAACTATTAATATCGGGGTTTATATTTTTGAGGCCATACTAGTAAATAGAATGATTTGCTAACGTATTACAAAAATAAACCAACTATACCCAAATCAATTTTAAACACATATATACTAAAAAACAAAATACGACATTATATCATTTTAAAAACTCAACTCAGCCTTATTCAAAATACATTATCCTCTTGGAAATAGACCAAAACCGTCCCAAATAAAAAAGATTTCCTAACCTCCAACCTCTACTCCTTCTCAACATAATCCGCAATTGGAATATCATTGATAAACACATTATCCAAAACAGCTTTTCCCTTAAGAACATAAACCAAAGCATACGTATTGTTTGGCAGAGAATCTCTTTGTGCCTGAGCATGCGCTAATTCGGCGTCATAAGCTTTTGTTTCATTCATGTAAAACTCATTAAATGGAAAGGAAAAACCAACACTATTGTCAAAACGGTTGTACCAAGTGACTTTTGTTTTTAGATAGTCACCCGCTTTCGGATCATCTTTGGATACCTCTTTGACCATTGCAAAACCAAGACTATCTGTTTTAAATGTTATATAAATAGGCGCATTAGTTACCCAAGTGGTATCGTTGGTAGCCGCAAAACTTAAGTCGTAATTTAAATAAATATATTTCCCTTTAAATGGATCTGACGGATCCACAGGCTGCGTTCTGAATTTATAAGCAGTTCCGCTAGCAATGGTGTTTTCTTGATCAAGAATCATTTGAGTCGGAACAAAGAGTTGCGCCAAAACGACCACTACGAATATTGAAAATATATGGATTGATTTCATCTTCTTAATTTTAAACTTTCACAATTGATTTTTTCCTTTTGAGCATAATATAATTAGCCAAAAAGAAGCCCACTCCAACACATACAAACAGGAGGCCTCTAATGACGTAGCTCATATCCGTATCAAAAAAGCGACACACAATCAGCGCGGTAATTATGAGCAATCCATAATTAAGAATTCCGAAATGATATCTATCTGCCCCCAATTTTATCGTGACAAGCCCAAGTACCAAAACAAGAATATTTACGAATATGGCAGCGATTAAGCCATATAAGATGCCGCTGAAAAAGAACACCGTAAATATGATAAACACAAAATGAAATAAGTTAAACCCTTTTAACCTTTGTTTTGAATACGAGTAAATTAGGAGCGCCAAAGTGACACCAAATAATAACAGCATCATTAAGAACTCCTTAGATACAAATAAATCGGATCCACTATCGAAATTCCAAATCCCAATAAAGCTGCAAATCAAAAGCATCACAACCGTTCCGACAGACCCAAATATGAGGTACCCATTTCGTCTTAATTTCCGATCATCAAAAATGGGAAGCTTCCCGATATTATAAAAAAGACCAAATAAAATCACATAGTTTAAATACCCTAAGTCACCATAACGCTTTAAAAACGTCCCTAACGTAATGATAACACTTAACGGCAGCAACCAATTAAAAATGGAGGTCACATTGGCTTCCGGTTGATGCTTTAGCAATTGCAAATAATGAGGCATTACCAATGCAAGCAACAGCACATATATCCAAGGCGCTTCTGAAAGACCATTAAATCCATAACCTATACTTACCGCGTAAAAAGTCGAAAAGGCAATATGAAGCATGGCTACGGCGTTGGATTTTAATAGATAGATCAACGGCAAACACAGCAAAATCCAAATCAATACATAAGTACTTAAATCGCCAGGGATATTATAAATCTGGCTTACCAAACCAATACTGGAACCCACTGTAAAAAACAGGAATGTGCCAGACGCCTCTTTCCAGGTCCCACTTTTCTTTTTAAGAATGGCATAGCCTGCCAATACTTGTCCTAAAATCAAAGGAAATAAAGCAAGACCGGTTTTCAATGCCCGTGAAAAATAATCCCAATTATGGGCCAAAATCAGAATGATCCCCAATCCCACTAATAAGGATCCTAAAACACCAAATATTGCAAATAATTTGTTAGGCGTTTCTGATTCATGACTTTGATAATAGCCGCGAATTTTTATGGCAACTTCTTCCGAAATAACTTTATTTCTTACCAATTCTGGCAATTCGTCAACAAGTCTTGATTTCATTCGAATTAATTTTTATGTTAAATGTAATCTTTTATTTCTTATGCTTTTTTCAGATTTTCCACCGATAGATGTTTCGTTTTAAACCCCACAATTAGAGTTAAACAAAAACCTTCTAAATGAACATTTGCCAAGTAATATTAGTAAAAATGAACTTTCCACTAATTTGCTTCATTGAAATTAACTGCATTATTAAGCAGGATAATTTATCTGACTAACAATGAACAAACAATTGTTAAAATTTCCAACATCTTATCCCATCTTTAAACCATTCCTTTCACTCTCAGTCCTAGAAGTGTAACCTTTAAAAATAGAGACATGAAAAAAATAGTAATGATAATAATCGCAGTCGCAACTTTACAAGTATCTGCACAAGAA
Source organism: Gelidibacter sp. (assembly GCF_053579655.1). NCBI lineage: Bacteria > Pseudomonadati > Bacteroidota > Flavobacteriia > Flavobacteriales > Flavobacteriaceae > Gelidibacter > Gelidibacter sp. The sequence continues at coordinate 29,117 of NZ_JBMDWE010000023.1, forward strand.
CAAAAAAGAGAAGTTAGAAAACAGCGCATGGAGTCTAAAACCTCATATTCTCCTGAAGAAATGGCACAACTCCAAGCCAAAAAAATGACTTTAATTTTGGATTTAAGTGACAAACAACAAAAGGAGATGTCCGCAGTATTCTTGGAACAAGCCAAATTGAGACAAAGCAAAAAAGAGGCTTATTTAAAATCTAAGGAAAAAGCAGAAGTCAAGACTTGGTCAAAAGAAGAGCGTTTCAAAATGGCCAACGCACGATTGGATCAGCAAATTGAAATGAAGAAAAAAATGAAAAGCATTTTATCTTCAGAACAATATGAGAAATGGGGAAAAATGAATGAAAAACGTGATCAGCATAGTAAAAGATATGCCAGGCATTCTAAAAACAAAAGCCGCCAAATGACCCCAAAAGAAGTCATAAAATAAGCTTCAACAGAGCATCATTAAAAATCAAAAAGGGAATTTCTAATTGGAAACTCCCTCTTTTTTTATATGAAAATTGTTGTTTGATTAAAACATGCAGTACTCAGCGTTACCTGATGGGAATAGAGGTTTTTAAAGTTTTGTTCAACAATACACTTCTTCTATTCTTTAATACAAACGCTTATAAAAATCAATAATTGGACGGGGTCTTAAATTTTAAGCCCAATGCTTAACGCTTTACGGCACAAATCTATATTCTATGTTCTATCAACACAGTGGTCTTGATTCTTTTAGTTGACAGTATTGATTACAAATCTGTGTAAACTAAAGCGTTTTACAAACTTTATCCACTGCATTGATGGTCGCATCCAAATCTTCATAACTTAAGGCATCGCAAATAAACCAGGTTTCAAATGCACTTGGTGCGATATATACACCTTCATTCAGCATACCGTGAAAAAACTTTTTAAAGGTTTCATTATTGGCTTTTGCAGCGGTTTCAAAATCAAACACTTCATGCGCTTCAAAATGAATGGAAATCATGGATCCCATACGGTTAATGGTATGTTTAACATTATTGGCCAACAGCACTTTTTCCATCCCCTGATGTAAGTATTCTGTTTTTTCGGCTAAACGCCTAAAGACAGTTCTGTCCTTGTTCAAATGTTGCAACATGGCCAAACCTGCAGCCATTGCCAATGGATTTCCGCTTAAAGTTCCTGCTTGATATACTGGGCCAATCGGCGCCAGATAATTCATAATTTCATTTCGGGCAGCAAAAGCGCCTACTGGAAGACCGCCACCGATTACTTTTCCAAAGCAAACAATATCAGCATCCACCCCATATAATTCTTGCGCACCACCTGCCGCCAATCTAAAACCGGTCATGACCTCATCAAAAATCAACAGAATTCCATGTGCGTCACATAAAGTTCTTAGTTTATGTAAGAAATCATCTTTTGGTGGAATACAGCCCATATTTCCTGCAACAGGCTCAATGATGATACAGGCGATTTCGCCTTTGTTCGCCACTACTAATTCCGTAACGTTTGAAATATCATTATACTTTGCTAAAAGCGTGTCTTTGGCTGTTCCTTGAGTTACTCCTGGACTATTAGGTGTGCCAAATGTGATCGCACCAGAACCCGCAGCAATTAAAAATGAATCACTATGACCGTGGTAACATCCAGCAAATTTGATGATTTTGTCCTTCCCGGTAAATCCACGCGCCAAGCGCACCGCACTCATACAAGCTTCTGTACCTGAGTTGACAAATCGGATTTTATCGATATTTGGCACCATCGAAATTGCCAATTCTGCAATTTCAGTTTCTATGGCCGTGGGCATTCCGAAGGAAGTCCCTTGTTTTGCCTTTTCGATTACGGCATCGACCACGGGATCAAAAGCGTGACCAAGAATCATCGGTCCCCATGAATTGATATAATCAATGTATTTGTTGCCATCTTCATCATGCACATAAGCACCTTTGGCAGATTTCGCGAAAATTGGCGTTCCACCTACGGCACCAAATGCTCTTACAGGCGAATTGACGCCTCCTGGAATAACTTTTTCTGCCTCTTTGAATAGGCTACTACTACGTTGGTATAACATGAATAAATTTATTTTACAATGAGAATTTGACCTAACTGTAAATTACTGTTGGTCATTCCGTTGAGTTTTTGCAATTCGTTTACTGAAAGATTATAGCGTTTTGAAAGCGAATACATCGTATCACCCTTTTCAACTTTATGTGTTAAATTAGAGGTGATATCAACGTTTTTAGGTCTAGAAGACGTTTTTCCTAAAACTTCCTGATCATATTTATACAACTGAAAACGCTCAATCAAACTGATTAATTTGTCAGGATATTTTCTATCGGTAGCATAACCTGCCGCTCTTAAACCTTTTGCCCAGCCTTCGTAATCGTCAAGATCCAATTCGAATAATTTTGCATAGCGACCTCTGGAAGTTAAAAACTCTGAATGGTCATCAAACGATTGCTCGGCATGTTTATATTTTCTAAAACATTCTTGTGAGGCATCATCATCATGAAATATCTTATCGCCAGACCAGCCATGGCATTTTATTCCGAAGTGATTATTGCCTTCCACCGCCAATCGTCCTCTACCCGATCCCGATTCTAAAATTCCCTGGGCCAAAGTAATGCTCGCCGGAATTTTATGTTCTCGCATTTTTCGCTGAGCGATAAGGCTAAAATCTGCAATATAAACTTCAGTAATATTGCCACTGCTCGAAGGTTTAGGAGCCGTTACAATGGGAGCGTTATTAACAGGTTCCTCGCGTTCTTTAACGGAAGGCTCTGGTTTTTCATGTTTCTTGACAACATGCTCGGTTTTTGCTTTTTTCTTTTTGGTCGTTATCTTCTTCTTGGAACCACAACTTACAACGGTCGAGACCAACATTAAAACCATTACTATTCTTACAAAAAACTTCATATTTATTAACTAATTAAAGGCATTTGCTTTTGTTTTAAACGTTCATTCATTCCCGAAATTCCTTGTAAACCACCGGTATGTATGACCAAAATTTTTGAATGTGCGGGAAAATAACCCTTTTTCAATAAATCCATAACGCCAAACATCAACTTTCCGGTGTACACAGGGTCCAGAGGAATCTGATAATTTCGCTTAAACTGATTCATAAAACTGATTAATTCGGTATTCATTTTTGCATAACCGCCAAAATGATATTCCTTAATAAGTTGCCAGTTTAACTTTTTTGCAAACTTACTAATTTCTTCTTGTAAAAAATCACCTTTTAACGCGGGAAAACCCAGAATCTTCTGATGTGGTTTTGAGGCATTTATAATTCCAGAAATAGTGCCTCCCGTCCCAACAGAACAGCAGATATAATCATAGTCAAAATCTTCATCACTTAAAATTTCCTCACAGCCTTTGATCGCATAATCATTGGTGCCACCTTCCGGAATTAAATAGAAATCACCGAACTCATCTTTTAAATTGCTGATAAAGTCTTCTGAAGTCTTTTCTCTAAAGTCTTCCCTCGACACAAATTTGAAACGCATGCCACAGCTTTCGGCAAATTTCAAGGTCGCATTTGTATTTACTTGATCTACCAACTCCTCTCCGCGGATAACGCCAATCGTATTAAAACCGAATGCCTGACCGGCAGCGGCCACAGCAGCAATATGATTTGAAAAAGCGCCTCCAAAAGTTAATAAGCTTTGCTTATTTTCAATGCCTGCTTTCTTTAGATTGTATTTTAATTTGCGGTATTTGTTTCCCGAAATGAAGGGATGGATAAGATCTTCTCTTTTTACAGAAAGTACTTGATTAAAATTTGGACCTAGATTTAAGGTCTGATTTTCCGAAAGATGGACTTTGAAATTCATGTTTTACAAAGATATTTTAAAAAATTCCAAAATGGACGTTTTTTAAGATATTCTAAGTCCTGTTCATTTTGATAGGCCTCACGCTCAAATGAAATATTCCGATAGGCTTGATGCCAATTTTTATAATGAAGATATCGCACTAAAAACTCCAATCCATACCAGATAAAAAATGGAAGAATCAAAAGTTCCAATTGCTGCTTGAGATGAATGCGTTCATGATTTACAAAAACTCTATTATGCTTGAGATGTGCGTGTTTAACAAACACAAACGGAAATAAAGTGATGCCAGTATAACCTTTGGGAACCATATATTTTGAAACTAAAATCATGTGTATCGCATTTCAAAAATCTTTCTAATTTACACTATCTTTGTTAGATATGAAGAAAATTGTGCCAGTTGAAGAAGGCGATTATTACTTAACACCTGAGGGCTACCGTTGTTTTACCGAACAATACCATCTCAAACGTGGCTATTGTTGCGAAAGCGGCTGCAGACATTGTCCCTATGGTTTTGATAAAACTAAATTAAAAAGAAACTAATGCAAATCACCTCCATTTCTTTTAAAGATCAAATTTTAGAAGGCATCCCAAGCGTTTTACCTCCAGTGAAACCTTATGATGACACCATCAATCATGCGCCAAAACGCAAAGAAATTTTATCTGCTGAAGAAAAAAAGTTGGCCCTACAAAATGCACTCCGTTATTTTGATCCAAGTCAACATGCTGAATTACTTCCTGAATTTAAAAATGAATTAGAGACCTACGGACGGATTTATATGTACCGTTTGCGTCCCGATTATAGAATGTACGCGCGACCTTTGGATGCCTATCCTGCGCAATCCAAACAAGCGGCCGCTATCATGCTGATGATCCAAAACAATCTCGATTATGCCGTGGCACAACATCCTCATGAACTCATCACTTATGGTGGTAATGGCGCCGTGTTTTCAAACTGGGCACAGTACCGATTGACCATGAAGTATTTGGCCGAAATGAATGATGAGCAGACGCTGACCATATATTCTGGCCATCCCATGGGTTTATTCCCTAGTCATAAAGAAGCACCGAGAGTCGTGGTTACCAATGGGATGATGATTCCAAATTATTCAAAACCTGACGATTGGGAGAAATTCAACGCTTTAGGAGTTACACAATACGGACAAATGACTGCCGGAAGTTATATGTATATCGGTCCGCAAGGCATTGTGCATGGCACGACGATCACGGTTTTAAATGGTTTTAGAAAAATAAACAAATCGCCAAGAGGCAATCTATTTGTCACATCTGGATTAGGCGGGATGTCGGGAGCGCAACCTAAAGCAGGAACGATCGCTGGTTGTATAACAGTTTGCGCTGAAGTAAATCCGAAAATTACACAAGTGCGCTTGGATCAAGGTTGGATTGATGAAAAAATCACCGATTTAGATCAACTTGTAGCTCGTGTTAAAAAGGCCAAAGCCGATGAAGAAACCGTTTCCATTGCTTATTTAGGAAATATCGTTGATGTATGGGAAAAGTTTGATGAAGAAAACATACATATCGATTTAGGAAGTGACCAAACCTCACTTCACAATCCTTGGGCAGGCGGCTATTATCCCGTAGACATCTCTTTTGAAGATGCCAATACGATGATGGCAAACAATCCAGAACTCTTCAGGGAAAAAGTACAGGAAACTTTACGTCGTCATGCCAAAGCAATTAATAAGCACACCAATAAAGGCACTTACTTTTTTGATTATGGCAACGCCTTTCTTTTAGAAGCCTCGCGCGCAGGTGCTGACGTAATGTCTGATCATCCAACCTTGGGCCGTGAATTTAAATTCCCAAGTTATGTTCAGGACATTATGGGACCTATGTGTTTTGATTATGGTTTCGGACCTTTTAGATGGGTTTGCACCTCAGGAAAACCAGAAGACCTAGCAAAAACAGATGCCATTGCCTGTAAGGTTTTAGAAGAAATAAAACTCAATTCTCCCGATGAAATCCAGCAGCAAATGACTGATAACATCCAATGGATTAAAGGGGCTCAAGAAAATAAATTGGTAGTCGGTTCTCAAGCCCGAATTTTATACGCAGATGCTGAAGGCCGAATGAAAATTGCCCAAGCTTTTAATGATGCCATTGCAAAAGGAGATATCGGCTATGTGGTATTAGGTCGTGATCATCATGATGTATCAGGCACAGATTCCCCATACCGTGAAACCTCAAACATCTACGACGGCTCGCGCTTTACGGCAGATATGGCCATCCAAAACGTCATCGGAGATAGCTTCAGAGGCGCCACTTGGGTAAGCATTCACAATGGCGGCGGCGTTGGCTGGGGCGAGGTTATTAATGGTGGATTTGGTATGATTCTTGATGGTACTAAAGGCGCCGAACGACGTTTAAAGTCCATGCTTTTTTGGGATGTTAACAATGGTATTTCAAGACGTAGTTGGGCAAGAAATGAAGGCGCCATTTTCGCAATAAAACGCGCCATGGCAATTGAACCCAATTTAAAGGTCACAATTCCAAATCTAGTGGATATAGATTTATTGAACTCATTATAAAACTAAATAAAAATGCTATGAAAAATTTGAAAAATTTTCACGAACACCTAAACAATATATGCGGCGTGAGTAAAAAATTAAAAAATGTTTATGAGTACCTTAATCTAAGCACCTTTAGCACAAGAATGATTAAAGCAATTCCAGTTTTGATGCTGTTTGTTTTAATCGCTTCTTGCAGCTCCGTAAGGGTTGCTACAGATTATGACAAGAATGCAGATTTCAACCAATACAAAACCTTTGCTTTTTTCAAATCGGGTATTGACAAGGCTGAAATTAGTGATCTTGACAAACGTCGTATCTTAAGAGCGATAGAAACTGAATTGCTGGCGAAAGGGTTTACAAAATCTGAAAACCCAGACCTTCTGGTCAGTATTTTTACAAAATCCCGTGAAAAAGTCAATGTTTATAACAATAGCTTAGGCTACGGTCCTTATGGATACGGATGGGGTTGGAGTCCGTATTACTGGAATGCTGGATATAGCAATGTATCTACCTCAACTGAAGGAACCCTTTATGTGGATTTAATAGATGCCAAGAAAAAAGAATTGGTATGGCAAGGTATGGGAATTGGCTATTTAACCCAAAGTACAAACAAGAAAGAAGAGCGCATTAATGAATTTGTGGCTAAAATCATGGAGAAATATCCTCCAGGAATGTCGAAATAAGAAAATTCAACAGAAAAAATCAAAGCATCAATCCTCAAGATTGATGTTTTTTTTATAGTTAAAATAGCCAACAAAAGCAGTGCTCTTTTCAAATACTTTATCTTTACCCCTCTTAATTCAGAAAGTAATGCACGCAGGTCAAGCCTTTAGAACCTATTTCACTCAAAATCCAAAAAACGATATTCTCGCTGGTATAACCGTATCACTAGCCATGGTTCCAGAAGTGGTCGCCTTCGCTTTTGTGGCGCAAATTGACCCTTTAGTGGCATTGTCAGGGGCCTTCATCGTTGGTTTAATTGCTGGAATTTTCGGTGGCCGCCCTGGATTAGTCACGGGTGCTGCCGGTGCCGTAGCCGTTATTTTTGTGAATCTTATTTCAGAAGGACATTCCAAAGGCCTATTGTTCGACACACCTGTTGACAATATGGGTTACTTTTATTTATTGGCGGCGGTTATATTAATGGGATTAATTCAAATGGGCGCTGGTGTTTTAAAACTTGGCCGGTTTGTGCGTTTGATTCCGCATTCTGTGATGATGGGTTTTGTCAACGGATTGGCCATTGTTATTTTTCTGGCACAAGTCCGCATGTTTTCTCATAAAGAATTGGAAATAGGTGCTGATGGCTTAAAAAAATATATAAACGTTCCAATGCAGGGATCTGAGTTATATACCATGCTTGGCCTCGTAGGACTTACGATGGCCATCATTTGGTTGCTTCCCAAACTAACTACTAAAATCCCTGCAGCCTTAACCGCAATTCTCATTACCACCGGAGTCGTTGTTTTTAGTGGTCTCGATGTAAGCACCGTTGGTTCGTATATTATAGAAGGTGGTGGCGAAGGGCTGAAAGGCGAATTCCCTACCCCAAACATGGGACTTTGGCAAAACTTACCGTTCAATTTTGATACGCTCAAATTTATTCTGCCTTATGCCTTTTTAGCGGCATCCGTAGGCCTTATTGAATCTTTATTGACCATGAATTTGGTGGACGAACTCACAGATACGCGAGGCGACGGGAATAGAGAATGTGTAGCCCAAGGGGCTGGAAATATTTTAAGCGGCTTATTTGGCGGTACTGGAGGATGTGGTATGATCGGTCAAACTGTAATTAATCTTAATGCGGGTGGTAGAGGGCGATTATCAGGCATTATGATGGCATTATCTTTATTGACCTTTATTTTATTTACAGATAAATATATCGAACAAGTGCCCATTGCTGCTTTAATAGGCGTGATGTTTATGATGGTTCTTCAAACATTTGCTTGGTCAAGTTTCAGGATTATGAGAAAAATCCCTGTTCCAGATGCGGTCGTGCTGGTCACGGTGTCTGCCGTAACTGTCATATTTGATCTTGCCATTGCTGTATTTATTGGTGTTATTTTGTCTGCGCTTGTATTTGCATGGAAAAATGCGATAATGATTAGAGCACGTAAACGCATCAAAGAAGACGGCACAAAAATTTATGAAATATGGGGCCCGTTATTTTTTGGTTCCATTCAAAATTTCAATGAAAAGTTTGACATTAATGAAGATCCTCAAAACATCGAAATAGATTTTGTAGAATCACGTGTGAGTGATCACTCAGCTATTGAAGCTATTTTTAATTTGGTCAATAAATATGAAGCTGAAGGAAAATCCATTAAGCTGAAACATCTTAATGAAGACTCCAAAACCTTACTCTATAAAGCACATCCTAAGTTTAAAGATGTAATTATTGAAACTGTTGATGACCCACGCTATTATTTAGCTGAAGACCCTGAGAAGTTCACAAAACCGCTTTCAGAATATCGTTTATAAAACAAAAACGACTCTTTACAGAGTCGTTTTTGTTTTGAATTTAATTATTCATTATCTTTTGTTTTCTTCTTGATCTTGACATCGCCATCACTATCGGTCTTGATTTTCACCTTTTTATCGTCAGTTTCCATTTTTATCTTATCACCATCTCTTTTCACTTTGACTTCGGCACCTTGATCATTCATCTCCTTGATAACTTTTTCTTTTTCTGTTTGCTCTCTACATGATGTAAAAGACAGAGATAAGAAAAGAGCCATAATCGTCATAAAAATTACTTTTTTCATAATACTGAGTTTTAATGTTCACTGTAAAACTACTAAGTATCAAGACGTAACTTTAACTCTAATCAGTAATTGAGTAACTCATTTATTTTCAATTTTACCTTCTCCGTTGAGGGAATCATCGTTTCCTCTAATATGGAATTCAGCGGAATCGCAGGCATATTCTCACTACCAATAGTCATTACGGGCGCATCTAAAAACCTAAAACATTCCTCTTGAATTTTACCTGCCAACGCTCTAGCAAAAGAATTATTGGAAGGTTCTTCCGTGACGACCAGACATTTTCCTGTTTTTTTGACCGATTTCATAATGGTATCCTCATCTAAAGGAAATAAGGTCCGCAAATCTATGATTTCGATTTGGTCTCGCATGTCCATTTCCCCCGAAGCATTATACGCCCAATGGACGCCCATGCCATAAGTGACAATGGTTAAGGTTTCGACATTTTCTTGCTTCCAGATTTCTTGTAAAACCCAAGCCTTTCCAAATGGCAATACGTAATCTTCTGCCGGCTCAACCGAAGTCGCCCCTTTAGTTCCTGGCACTTTACTCCAATACAAACCTTTATGCTCCAAAATAATCACAGGATTTGGATCGTAATACGCCGCTTTCATCAAGCCTTTTAAATCAGCACCATTACTTGGATAGGCGATTTTTATCCCTCTGATGTTCGTTACAATACTTTCCACTGAAGACGAATGGTAAGGGCCACCACTGCCATAAGCACCAATCGGCACCCGAAGAATCATGCTTACTGGCCATTTTCCGTTGGATAAATAACAGCTCCTACTGACTTCCGTAAACAATTGATTCAGTCCTGGCCAAATATAATCGGCAAACTGAACCTCAACGATTGGCTTTAATCCAACTGCGCTCATGCCTACCGTCGAGCCCACGATAAAGGCTTCTTGAATGGGCGTATTGAACACGCGATCATCCCCAAACTTTTGGGCCAAGGTTGCTGCTTCCCTAAATACGCCTCCTAGCCTTGCACCAACATCCTGTCCGTATAACAAACATTCTTTGTGTTTGGCCATTAATTCTTCTACGGCAAATAAGGCACAATCTACCATTACGACTTTCTCGGCACCTTTTGGGGTGCGTTCGCCTTTTTCTTCCGTGATTGGTGTGGGCGCAAAATCGTGCGTGAATAGATCCTGTGGTTTGGGGTCTTCGGCTTGCAGAGACAGATGATAATCTGTCTCTACGGTTGCTCTGCATTCCTTTTCTATGGATTCGATTTCTTCCACAGAAAATCCATGATCCAACATCTGTTGTTTCAATACTGGATAAGGATCCCGTGATCGTGCTTCTTCCAAATCATCACGATACCATTCCATTCGTACGCCAGAGGTATGATGATTTAACAAAGGTACTTTTGCATGAATCAAAAATGGTCGGCGTTCTTTACGAATGGTGGCAATGACTTTTTCAACGGCCTCATAGCTTTCTATAAAATTGGCACCATCAATTGTGATAGCTTCCAAGCCTTTGAATCCTTTAGCATATTCAAAAGCATCTTGTGCTCTAATCTCTTCAGCATTGGCCGAAATATCCCAACCATTATCTTGCACCAAATACAAAATGGGCAACTTTTTCAAGACGGCCATCTGAAAAGCTTCTGCGACTTCTCCTTCAGTAACCGAGGCATCGCCTAAAGAACACACTACAATGGGTGCATTACCGCGAAGGCGGGAATCTCGTGAATGAACAGACGCATCGTAATCGATTTCAAAATTTTCTTTAGTGCTGTTATCATCTTCAGAGAAAGTAATACTTTCGCGGTACTTAAAACCCAAGGCAACTCCCGTAGCAGGAATTGCTTGCATTCCGGTGGCAGACGATTGGTGCGGAATTTTTGGCTTGTCGATATCTCTCAAACTCGGATGCGCATAATAAGTACGCCCGCCAGAAAACGGGTCGTCTTTTTTAGCTAATAATTGCAACATCAAATCGTAAGGTTTTAATCCAAAGGCTAATATCATCGCATCATCTCTATAATATGGAAACGCATAGTCCTGTGGCAATAGTTGCATTCCGAGTGCAATCTGAATCGACTCATGACCTCTTGAAGTGGCGTGCACGTATTTGGACACTTGCTTAAAATTGGCTTCGTACAACTCGGCCATGGCTTTGGCGGTACAAAGGTTTGCGAATGCTTTATGTAAAATTTCTTTGGTTATATTACTCATGATTTATTTTTTGGGCGTTCGGGCGGGCTTTCCGTTACAAGTCCTCGCTTCGCTGTGGGCTTTTCACTGCAATCCCTAACGCAGCGTTATCAAGAATTCCTATTTTTAAAAATAAGCTTGGATTCGTAATCCCTAACGCAGCGTTATCAAGAATTCCTATTTTTAAAAATGAAATTGGATTCGTAATCCCTAACGTAAATGGGATTCAGACCTGACAGGTTTTCCTACTTCGCTGAAACTTCGGCGGACAAGTAGAAACCTGTCAGGTCTTATCATCACTATATGTTTCTACTAATATCAAACTGTTCAAAATAATCGGCAACCCGACGCACAAAACTCCCTCCTAAAAAACCATCAACGACGCGATGGTCAAAAGACAGCGAGAGATACATCATGCTTCTAATTGCAATTTCATCGCCTTTGTCGGTTTCAATGACTTCGGGACGTTTTTTAATAATTCCTAAGGCCAAAATGGCCACTTCGGGTTGATTGATAATGGGCGTTCCCATGACACTTCCAAAAGTTCCTACGTTTGATATTGTAAAGGTGCTGCCTTTAATGTCGTCGCCTCCTAATCTATTTTCTCTTGCTTTTGCTGCTAATTCATTGACATTTTCGGCTAAAGCTTTTAAATCTTTGGTGTCTGCGTTTTTTACCACTGGAACTATTAAGTTTCCACTCGGCAAAGCGGTGGCCATTCCGATATTGATATCCTCTTTTAAGATGATGTTATTACCATCCACAGAGGCATTGATATTTGGAAAATCCTTGACTGCTTTGGCGACTGCTTCCACAAATAATGGTGTAAACGTTAAGCGTTCCCCATATTTTTCTTGAAATGCATCTTTATTGGCATTTCGCCAATTGACCATATTGGTCATATCGGCCTCCACATACGCCGTAACATGTGGCGAGGTATGTTTGGAATACACCATGTGATCGGCAATCATTTGGCGCATGCGGTCCATTTCAATGATTTTACCTTTGCCTTTATCGAAACTCAGTTGTGGAATTCGATAGGCTGTTGGGTCTTGAATTATAGGTTGCGCAAATTTGTACGGTCGTCCGTCTTCAATATAACTAAATAGATCGCTTTTACGGAGTCTGCCTTCGTTTCCTGTGGCAGGGATTCGTGCTAATTCTTCAAAACTGATGTGCTGTTCTTTGGCAATGGCAATGATTAATGGCGAGAAGAAAGTATTTGAAGTTGAAAATGAACTCGAAGTTGAAACTGAAGCTGTTGGCTTTGGTTTGGAAACATTCTTTTTCTCTTGATGTGATTTCTCACTAGCGTTCGAAATGACAACTTCCTTTTTTGGAGACGTCGCCTCTTCAGAAACTTCCAAGATAGCCATCACTTGTCCAACGGGAACAACATCTTTAGCTTTGCACATGGTTTTTACCAACTTTCCAGATACTGGCGCTGGGACTTCATTATCGACCTTATCAGTTCCTACTTCCAAAATGATGTCGCCTTCTTCAAACGAATCGCCTTCGTTGATGAGCCAGTTGATGATGGTTCCTTCGGTTATTGATTCGCCCATTTTGGGCATTTTTAATTCCCACGAAAGTGGGAATCTCTCTTCTTTACTCATTTTCTTTATTTTTGAACCTGAAAGTTTTAAAATATCAGTGCTTATGAAACTTTTATGAATATGATGACTTTTGCGTTAAGGATTACTCGTTCACTATTATTTTAATAAGAAGTGCTCGTGAATGCTTCGCATTTGCAGCGACATCCTTTTTTGTTTTTCACAAAAAAGATATAGCGGAAAGCCTGACCCTTTAGGGTAACGCCCAACTACTTCAACTTATGTTCTTTATCCTTTTCTTGTATGTAATGCGTCGTACACTCATAATTCAGCATTTAATCACGAGATTCCTGCTTGCGCAGGAAGTAATCCCTCAAAGTATCATAAACGCCTTCCTGCATTTTCATATGCTCAGGCACTTCCCTCAACGGCTCCACTTCCCTTAAACTTTCATGACAATCGGCAGGTAATTGCTGATAAAGCTGGGTGCCTTTGGTTTTCCATGCGATCATCTCATCACTGACTTCTTTAATCACTTTTGCCGGATTGCCAACGACCAAACTTCGATTTGGAATAATGGTTTCGGCTTTGACAAATGACATAGCTCCGACGATGCTTTCATCGCCAATTTCGGCATCATCCATGATGACGGAATTCATTCCAATCAAACAATTTCTACCTAAATTAGCACCATGAATAATCGCGCCATGCCCAACATGGGCACCTTCTTTTAGAGTAATCGATTTCCCAGGAAACATGTGCACCGTACAGTTTTCCTGAACGTTGACGCCATCTTCTAAAATAATCTGTCCCCAATCGCCGCGAATCGCCGCTCCAGGGCCTATATAACAGTTTTTCCCGATGATGACATTGCCCGTGACGGCTGCCAAGGGATGCACGAAACTGGATTCGTGGATGACCGGGGTGTAACCTTGGAATGAATAAATCATAACGAACAGTTGATTAGAGGGTAGTTTTTAGAGGGTAGATGTGAGAGAATTGATTCATAGTTTATTTATTTTTATTTGCTAAATGTTTCATTAAGGATGCTATCATTTTATTTATTTCGACAAGAAGTGCTCGATTCTCTTCACGCTGTTCAAAGGTTATATAATTTCGTAAATGTGCCTTGGTTGCTGCTGCGACGCATTCACGAGAACTATCTCTTGCAATTCTCAAGTAATTTAGAAAACCTGCATCTGAACTACCTGAACCTTCAGCAATATTGAATGCAATGGAATCCGCTGCTCGGGCAAACTGTGCTGACAATCTATAATCTTCAATTTTAGGAAAACCATTAAGTTGTTCATGAACCAATTCGCCATATTCGATAGCCTTTTGATACACTTTCAAATCCTCAAAATTAAAATGATATTTACTTTCCATCCTAAATTTAATTTTTAGCTTGCCTATCTAACAACTACCCTCTACCCTCTAATCACTTATACTCCTTAAGTTTCTCCTTCGTAAACTCACTCAACACCAATCGCCCGCTAATTTTAGCACGTTGCGCCAATAACTGATCCCAATCTTCAGTGCCACGCCAGAACATGGTTTTCATTTCAGCCATTGCTCTTGGATTGTAAGTGCATAAACCTTCGGCAAATGTGGTTACCGCGTCATCCAATGCTTCCACCGAATCAAATACATGGGTATACAATCCTTTTTGCATGGCCCATTCGGCAGTATAAAAGGTATTGGCATCCATGGCAATTTGCGACATGCCACTCAATCCCAATTTGCGTTGAACCGCCGGACCAACCACAAACGGACCGATACCAATATTGAGTTCGCTTAACTTGATTTGGGCGAATTTAGTGGCCATACAATAATCGGTTGCTGCTGCCAAACCTACGCCGCCGCCAACAGTTTTTCCTTGAATGCGACCGATGATGAATTTTGGACATTTGCGCATCGCATTAATGACATTGGCAAAGCCTGAAAAGAATATTTTACCGGTTTCTTCATCGTTGATGTCAATGAGTTCGTTGAAACTTGCGCCAGCACAAAAGGTGCGCTCGCCTCCACTTTGAAGCACGATCACTTTAATATTGGTGTCTTCTCCAGCAGCCGTGATAGTTCTTGCTAATTCAGACAAGATATTGCCGGGCAATGAATTTTGTGCAGGATGGTAGAATTCAATGTATCCTACTCCGTTTTTATTTTTTATTGATACGTATGGGTTCATGTTTACTTTCCGCGAAAGCGGAAATCTTTTAATGGTTAAACTTTATTTTATTAAAATTCCTTATCCTGAGTAATATCCAACTGAATCCTCTTAGAATCACACTTATAAATCGTGATATAAATCCCTCCACTCTGGATTAGAACTTTCAATCAACTCAACTTTCCACGCCCTATTCCATTTTTTCAATTGTCTTTCTCTCAACATAGCATTATCCTTTACTTCATGATTTTCAAAATAAACGAGTTTATCTAAATTGTATCTTGCTGAAAAAGTATTGGGATGAACTTTCTTTTTATGTTGATATATCCTAGTCTTTAATCGTTTAGTCTCTCCGATGTACAGAACGCCATTTGGTTTATTCGTCATTATATAAACGCTCCATGTCATATTTATTTCTATAAAAACAGCAAACTCATTAATTAGATTTTATTTAAGAGACACCCGATTTCTCGGGCGCTTTGAACAGTTTGGGCTACAAAAGCCCAAACTGTTCAAAGTGATGATTAAGGTGTTTCCTCTCTAACAAATAAGATTCATATTTGTTAAGTTCTCCAAACACCAAGTTTTTCAATTTAGCATCTGGGTGCTCTTTGAAATACACCACATACTTTTCTCTTTGTTCGTTGAACTTTGCTTTTGCCGTTTCCAAATCAGGATATTTTAAATCAAATAGCTTGTCTTTCTCGAGCGATGGGAATTTAGAATTTCGTGGAAATTTCTCATAGTTATAAAGACTTGCATGGACTTTTTCCAAAATCTTTTCTGGTGTTGCCACTTCAAAATCCTGAATCTCGCCTGAAGCTATTTTATAGGTGTATTCCAAATGCTCCAACATGTGCTGTGGCGTCATAATGCCCCAATTTGGCTTCATATCTGGAGTTAATTTTGAAAGATATTCCTCAATTTTCTCATCCGTCATTTCAACAAAAGTTTCTTGTTTTTTCTGAACCATGGTTAAGACTGTAGCTACGGCTACCAATTCGTCCGTGGCATCAAAAATTTCAACAAACCATTTGACGATGCCACTTGGGTGTTCTGCGGAAGCGACATCTCTATCTGCTTTTTGCTTACAAGTCAATCTTACATATATGGTGTCATTATGATATAATGGCCGCAGGAAACGGCAGTCTTCCAATCCATAATTGGCGGCCACAGGACCTTTATTAGGATAGACAAACAATCCGGCGGCTGCAGCAATGATCAAATACCCATGAGCAGTTCGCTTTTCAAAAATGCTCCCGTCTAAAGAGGTCGTGTCGGTATGGGCATAGAAATGATCCCAAGTAAGGTTTGAAAAATTGATAATGTCCGTATCTGTCAAGGTACGCTTATGGGTTTTTAGTGACATTCCTGGTTGGATATCTTCCCAATGGTATTTGAATGGATGCTGTTCAGCTTCTTTATATTTTGCATTAGCTTGATAAATGCCTGTGATTTCTGTTAAGGTTGTTGGCGTCCCTTGAATAGCGGTGCGTTGTAAATAGTGTTTGATACCACGTACGCCACCCATTTCCTCTCCACCTCCAGCACGTCCGGGACCGCCATGAACCAAGTTTGGCAAGGGCGAACCATGGCCGGTACTTTCTTTGGCCATCTCACGGTTGATGACTAAAATCCGTCCGTGATGACTGGCGGCATTGATGACATAATCTTTCGCAATTTTATCGTTATAAGTAGCAATGGAGGATACTAACGATCCTTTCCCCATTTGCGCCAACAAGATGGCTTCCTCTAAATTTTTATAAGGCATTATGGTACTTACGGGGCCAAAAGCTTCAGTTTCATGAACTGCTAAGTTTTTGAACGGATGATCTTCTCGTAGCAAAATCGGACTTAAAAACGCCCCTTTTTTTGCATCAGCTCCGATGGTTTCGATTTTATCTAAATCGCCATAAACGATACTTGCCGTTTTAGCCAATTCCTGAACGCGATCTCTCACTTCAGCGGCTTGATCTTTACTTATCAAAGCACCCATGCGGACTTCTTTGAGACGTGGATCGCCAATAGTGACTTTATCTAAGGCCATTCCCAATGCAATTTGAACGTCTTCAACAAGATTCTCTGGCACAATCACTCTGCGGATGGCAGTACATTTTTGTCCACATTTCACGGTCATTTCGTTACGAACTTCCTTAATGAACAAGTCGAATTCTGGAGTTCCAGGAATGGCATCTTCTCCTAAAACAGAAGCATTGAGCGAATCCGCTTCCATATTGAATGGCACAGATTCTTCAATGATTCGTTTATGGGATTTTAAAAGTTGACCTGTAGTAGCGGAACCCGTGAAGGTTACGACATCTTGAGATTCGACGGTATCTAAAATAGTTCTAGCGGAACCTGTAATTAATTGTAATGCACCTTCTGGCAATATTCCAGAGGCGATGACTTCACGCACGACCGCCTCTGTCAAAAAAGAACCATTTGTTGCAGGTTTTACCACTGCAGGAACGCCAGCCATCCAATTGGTAGCGCATTTTTCCAACATGCCCCAAACCGGGAAATTAAAGGCATTAATATGAATAGCCACGCCTCGTTTTGGCACCATAATATGATGTGCCATAAAGCGTCCGCCACGTGATAAATCAATAGGTTCGCCTTCTACGTGATACGATTGATTAGGGAATAATTTTCTTAAAGATGCATTAGCGAAAAGGTTACCAAATCCGCCTTCAATATCGATCCAACTATCTACTCTGGTAGCGCCTGTTCTATAACTTAATTCATAAAAAGCTTCTTTTCTTTTGACCAGATATAAGGCCAAGCTCTTTAACATATTTCCACGTTCCTGAAAGGTCATATTGCGAAGGATTTGACCACCTACGGTTCTTCCATAATGAAGAATTTCGGCGAAATCCAAACCTTCGGTATCTGAAAGTGCTACGACTTCTCCAGTAACAGAGTCAAACATAGGAACACCTTCTCCTTTACCTTCTAGCCATTGTCCTGTGACGTAATTTTGTATTTTTTTCATTCTATTCTTTTATTTTTCAACAAAGGAGATTGTAGTAACCATTACACTTTTAATAGTAAAGGTCACAATCTCAAAATATCATCAAGGGTTTCTTTTATTTTTGAAACATCTTCTGCGGAAGCTGTTCCTATCCTTTTCTTGAACCGTAGTTTTGATAGTGTTCTAATTTGAAACACTAAGACTTCTGATGTCACTTCTAAACCATTGGTTTTGTTTGGTTTTAAAATAGGATGACCCTTATAACCCTTTAACGAACTTGTCAACGGACAGATAATCGCTAAATCAGAATTCGCATTCATCAAATTGCCGCTAATAACAATAGCAGGCCTATTTCCAGCTTGTTCGTTTCCTTTAATAGGATCGAGATATACATTCCATATTTCCCCTTGTCTCATTGCTTCTCGAGTTCCTTTAAAATTCGCATATAATCTTCCAAACCTTCTTCAGCAAGTGAAAGCATTTCTGGATCCTTTGCAGCACGTTGAAACGACTTGGCGTACTCAGCGCGCTTTATTTGGTCCAAATAATATTCCAATGCCTTCTCTATAATTTTATTCTTTGGAAGCTTTAACTTTTTTGCTGTCTCAGCGAGATCTTCCAGCAATTTATCTGGTAATGATGATGTGAATGTTGCCATTTTATATTTATTTATTATAAATATAATCAATATTTATGTTATTTAATTCAATCTTAAATCTCAATATTTCCAAAAAAACTATTTATAATGGAATGCGCATGAATTAGTGGTTTCTACTATTTATCATGAGATTCCTGCCTTCGCAGGAATTAGACACGTTCTATTATAGCCGCATAACCCTGACCCACGCCAATACACATGGTAATCAACGCATAGCGTTTTCCGGTTTCTTTCAACTCCAAAGCTGCGGAATATGTTATTCTAGTTCCCGTGACACCAAGCGGATGGCCAATAGCGATGGATCCACCGTTGGGATTCAATCTTGGGTCATCGTCTGCCAATCCCCAAGCTCTTGTGCATGCCAACGCTTGTGCTGCAAAAGCTTCGTTGAGCTCGATGACATCCATGTCGGCCATAGTTAATCCAGCTTTTTTCAATGCTTTATTCGAGGCTTCCACAGGGCCAATACCCATGATTCTCGGCTCCACACCAACAACGGCCGAACTTACAATGCGCGCCAATGGCGTTAGATTATATTTTTTTATAGCATCTTCCGAAGCTATAATTGTAGCGGCCGCACCATCATTTAATCCAGATGAATTTCCAGCGGTAACACTTCCTCCTTCAGATTTGAAAGCGCCACGCAATTTTCCTAAAACTTCTAAAGACGTACTTGGTTTTACAAATTCATCTTTTGAAAATTTTATTGGATCCATCTTTCGTTGTGGAATTTCAACCGTTATGATTTCTTTTGATAAACGTCCATTTTCTTGTGCTTTAGCCGCTTTCATCTGACTCCAATAAGCGAATTTATCTTGATCTTCTCTTGAAATATTATATTTCTCGACCAAGTTTTCCGCCGTTTGGCCCATGCCATCCGTTCCATATAGTTTTTGCATTTTCGGATTGACAAATCGCCAACCAAAACTCGAATCATACATTTGGGCATCTGTACCGAATGCACTCGACGGTTTTGCGACAATGTATGGGCCGCGGGTCATATTTTCAACGCCTCCAGCAATAAACACATCGCCATCGCCTGCTTTTATCGCACGATTGGCATGAATGATTGCGGACAAACCTGAACTACATAAACGGTTGACGGTTTCGCCAGGAACTGTAAATGGCAGTCCTGCCAAAAGTGCGGACATTCTAGCCACATTTCGGTTGTCCTCTCCTGCTTGATTGGCACAGCCCAAAATAACATCGTCATAGGCATCTTTTGGGATATTCGGATTTCGCTTTACGATTTCCTCAATGACTAATGCTCCTAAATCGTCAGTTCTTACAACGGATAATGTGCCTTGATAACTTCCTATTGGTGTTCTGATTCCGTCTATGATGTATGCTTCCATTAAATATTGTTGATTGTTGATCAATGATTTCTGATTTTTGAAGTAAGCATTCAAGACCTCTTCAATAAATAAATTCCCATCATTAATTTTTTAATTTCTAGATTTTATCGATTCAATTCCGAAAACGTATCGCCTTGTTTGATATCGCCAGTTTTGTATCCTTTTAAGAACCAAAACTTACGTTGTTCTGAAGTGCCATGGGTAAAGCTATCTGGTTGCACATTACCCTGAACTCTTCTTTGAATGGCATCATCGCCCACCGCATTTGCAGCACTCAAAGCCTCGTCAATATCGCCTTCTTCCAAATACTTCTGATTGTAATGCGCCCAAACTCCTGCGTAAAAATCGGCTTGAAGCTCTTGTGCTACTGATAATCGATTGGCTCCTGCAGCATTAGTTTGTTGTTGCATTTGACGGACTTTCTGAGAGGTTCCGAGCAAGGTTTGGACGTGATGTCCAATTTCGTGAGCGGTCACATAAGCCATCGCGAAGTCGCCACCTTTAGCTCCGAATCGCGATTGCAATTCGTCAAAAAATGCCAAATCCATATACAGTTTTTGGTCTGCCGGACAATAAAATGGCCCCGCAGAAGAACTTGCATTGCCGCATCCCGTACTGACAGCATCAGTAAATAAAACCATACCTGGCTTATCATAATTACCAATATTATTTTCTGTAAATATTTGGCTCCAAGTATCCTCGGTACTTGCCAAAATTCTCTTAAAAAGAACGCCCGTCTCCTTTTCTTTTGCAGTTAACTCCCTTTGTTCTGTTGGTTGGGAAACGGGTTGTCGGGATACGCCTTCAAGAATCGGCGCTAATTGCTGACCGGTTTCGCCGCCAAAAAGCTGGAGCAAAACTACTACAATAGCGATGATTCCACCACCAGCAGCTAATTTCCCTTTGGAACTCATCCCACGACGGTCTTCCAAATTCCCACTTTGTCTTCTACCTTCCCATTTCATATGATTTATTGTTTAGTGTTTATACCTCTAATTTACTAAATTCATAAAAATTTATAGGCTATTCTTCCCAATTTTTGCTGGTTCGATAGACCACACCTTTAAAAAGAGCAACCAATTCATCGCCTCGTTTGACTTCAATAATATTAAAGCCCAATTTATTTTTAACGTTTTCAATCACCGATTCAGCGATTAAATAATCCCCTTCAATTAATGCTTCAATATGGTTGATGCTGGTTTCAATGGAAACCGCATATTTTCCATGCGTATTTGCAGCAAAACCAAAAGCGGTATCTGCTAATGAATAGCTAATACCTCCATGCGCTTTCCCCATACTGTTGAGCATTTCTTTACGAATGGTCATAGCGACTTTACATCTGCCGATCTCACATTCTAGAATTTCGATGCCGAGCCAGGAGCTGAAGGGATCGAGTGATAGCATTTTATAGGGTATTTTATTTCCGTTCATTTAATTTATTTTTGATTGAAGATTAACGATTTTTGATTGTTGAAGTGTATAACTTCTTAAATCAAAAATCAGCATTCAGCAATCGTTAATCAAAAAACCTCAAACCTGATTTATTCATTCTCCTCAACAACGGACTACAGCGGTACCTATCTTCTCGATATTCATCGTACAATTCGTCCATTTTATTGACACACCAATCGATTCCCTTTTCATCTGCCCAAGCCAACAAGCCTTTCGGATAGTTGACGCCTTTGGTCATGGCGTTATCAATATCTTCTGCGGAAGCGATATTCCAGAATAAAGCATCGGCTGCTTCGTTAATGAGCATGACCAGGACACGGTCGAATATTTGTTGTGGCAAGTTTTTATCATGTGAGCCCTTCCCTTGATAGTAATCACGTTCAAGAATGACGATCGCTCCATTTTTATCATAATCATAATAGCCTTTTCCTGATTTCCTGCCCAAATAACCCGCTTCTGAAAAACGTTTTTGAGTGAAGGATGGCTTATATCTTGGATCAAAATAAAATGCAGTGAACACCGTTTCTGTGACCGTATAATTGACATCATTCCCAATAAAATCCATGAGTTCAAAAGGCCCCATTCGGAAACCCCCTAAAGTTTTCATGCTCTCATCAATGGTATGAAAATCGGCAATGCCTTCTTCATAAATCCGTAGAGCTTCTCCATAAAATGGTCTTGCCACACGATTCACGATAAATCCAGGAGTATCTTTTGCAACGGCGACCACTTTTTTCCAATCAGAAATAATCTTTACTGATTTTTCAAGAACTTCTTTTGAGGTTTGTATAGCCGGAATAACTTCTACCAACTGCATCAATGGCGCGGGATTGAAAAAATGAATCCCAATACAACGTTCTGGTCTATTTAAGGAAGCCGCAATCGAAGCAATGGACAAACTTGAGGTGTTTGATGCGATGATACAGTTATCAGACACATAAGTTTCCAATTCGGAAAAGACTTTTTTCTTAATGTCCAGATTTTCAATAATAGCTTCAATTGTCAGATCGGAATCTGATAAATCCTTTAAATTATTTACGTAAGAAATGTTATTTTGAATTCGTGCTTTTTCTGTAGAATCAATACGTTTTTTTTCAACTAATCGCGACAGAATTTTCTCCAAAGCTACTTTTGCTTTATCCAAGGCTTCTTGATTGGTGTCGTATAATTTCACTTGACAGCCAGATGTTGCTGCTACTTGTGCGATGCCGCTGCCCATGGTTCCTGAGCCGAGAATTCCGATCAATTTGATTGTTGATTGTTGATTGCTGATTTTTGATTTTTGATTTGTCATAAATATATTATTTCAGCTTTAAGGATGCAGTTTTTATACTAACAACAAAAATAGAAATGAGTTCGTCGTTTTCTTTTATTAATTTATCTAAGCCTTCAATGTCTAAAATAAGCTGAGCACCTTTTTGGATTTTCATGTTAACTAAACACTCGCGAAGTTCTTTCAAGCAAATTTTCATTTTATGAAGAAAATCTCTAGAAGATTCGCCACCTCTCGCCTCTCCATAATTTAAAGCTGCTGAAGTTGCAGATCTTATGAGTTGTTTTGCCAAATGTTCTGATGCGAATGAATTGTCGATCTTCTTGCAAATCAGAATGACATCGATAGCAAACTGAATAAGTCGCTCTTCTAATTGGTTTGGTCTCATATTCCTAATTTATTACTTCAAAAAATCAAAAATCGTAAATCTTCAATCACAAATCATTTACCTTTAAAATTAGGCTGTCTTTTTTCAATAAACGCAGCAACACCTTCGGCATAATCTTCAGTTTGCGCGGCTTCAATTTGCAATTTAGATTCTAAAGCTAATTGAGCTTCCAAATCATTGGTCATCGATTTATTGAATAATTCTTTAATCAGTCCTAAAGCTTTTGTTGGCATATTAGCGAGTTTTAAAGCTAGTTCGCTGACGTCAGCCTCAAAAAACTCTAAAGGAATAACTTTATAAATCATTCCCATTTTTTCAGCTTCTTCTGCAGATACTTTATCGCCTAACATGGCAATTGCTAAAGCTTTTTGAAAACCAATCAATCGTGGTAAAAAGAAGGTTCCAGCGCTATCGGGTACCAAACCAATAAGACTGAATGCTTGTATAAAACTTACTTTTTCGTGAGCGACAACAATATCGCAGGCCAAAGCAATATTTGCCCCTGCTCCTGCAGCAACACCATTTATAGCGCCAATGATTGGTTTTTTAATAGATCGAATTCTCGTGATTATAGGATTGTAATGCTCTTCGAGAATCTTTTTGAAACCTGGATTTAATTCTGGCGATGTGACTTCTTTTAAGTCTTGACCCGCACAAAATGCTTTTCCGTTTCCTGTAAGAACAATTGCTCTTACGGCATCATTTTTCTCACAAGCATCTAAAGTATCCTGAAGCAAAAATGCCATTTCACGATTGAAACTGTTGAAGACCTCTGGCCGGTTGAGCGTGATGGTGGCGACACCGTTTTTAATATCTAGTAAAATTGATTTCATTTTATATGATTTTTGATTGAAGATTAACGACTTTTGATTGTTGAACTATCTCACTTCTTAAATCAACAATCATAAATCAGCAATCGTTGATCTTTTTATTTTAAACATTTAAAGTAATCAAAAGGCTCATGACAATCGTTGCACTGAAATTGTGCTTTGCATGCCGTTGAACCAAATTGACTTACCAATCTCGTATTTATGGATCCACATTGTGGACATTTAACTAAGCGCTTTCCGTGCAATAACACATCTTTATCCGCTTCTGCGTTTAATGGCGCTGCAATGCCATAATCTTCCAGAGACTTTCTTCCTCTTGGGGTAATCCAATCTGTTGTCCAAGCTGGCGAGAGAATTAATTCGACTTCTGAATGGTATCCTGCTTTTTTTAAAGCTGCTTTAATATCATCGCCAATCACATCCATTGCTGGGCAACCACTGTAAGTTGGTGTGATTTGAACTTTCACGATGTCATTTTCAATAACCGCAGATCGTACCACTCCCATATCCATTATTGAAAGGACTGGGATTTCTGGATCGGAAACCGCTTCCAGGATCGCGATCAGTTTTGGGTCGATATGTTGTTCTGTGCTTGTCATGATTTATTTAAGATTGAAGATTAACGATTTTTGATTTTTGAAGTCCTTCTAAAATCAACAATCAAAATTCAGCAATCAACAATGCTCTACCATTCCATATTAGGATACGTGCGTTGCATGTATTGCAATTCGGCCAATAAAAACCCCATGTGTTCGGTATGAATGCCCTGCTTTCCTCCTTTTTGGAAGTATTTTGATTCGGGAATAGTCAAAGTGGCTTCTTCCAAAACGCTATTTATTTTTGTGTAATATTTTTCTTTTAATTTTGTGACATCTACACCAATTCCTTCCTGAACCATGGCTTTATCGGCTTCGGTTTGATGGAATAACTCATCGGTATATGTCCATAAGTCGTTGATGGCATTTTGTGTTTTTTGTTGACTTTCATCGGTTCCGTCGCCCAATCGCTTGATCCAATCGGTTGAAAAACGCTGATGATAGCTCACTTCTTTAACCGATTTTGTAGCAATTGCCGCCAACGTTAAATCCTTGCTTTTCTGTAATTCGGTTAAAAACAGTAAATGATACACATCAAATAAAAAATGACGCACCATGGTGTAAGCAAAATCTGTGTTAGGCTGTTCCACCAACAAGACATTTACATACTCGCGTTCTTTGCGAAGCATGGCGATATCGTCTTCGTTCCGACCATCTCCTACAAGTTTTGCCGCGTATTGGTAATAGCTGCGCACTTGTCCAAATAAATCGAGGGAGATATTTGTGCAAGCGATATCAGTTTCCAAACTTGGCCCATGTCCGCAGAGTTCGCCCATGCGTTGACCGAGGATGAGACTGTTGTCGGCGATTCCGAGGATGTAGTTATATAAATTATCTTTCATAATTAAATTGAAGTTGAAATCGAACTTGAAATTGAAGGGCTTCGTCTAATTCTTCTAAATTGAAATTGAAGTCGAAATTGAACCTAAAAAAATCCAGTTGTTTCTTTTATATTTTCTATTTAATATTTTTTATTCTTGTTACTATGATTCTGATCAGTTGGTCATTTTCATCTTTTAATGACACTAGACTATCTTCAGAAAACAATTTTGCTTTCGTTTGAATATTGAGATTTCGATGACATTCTCTTAATTCCTTTAAGCATATTCTCAACTTATTTATTTTATCCTTATCAGTTCCGGCACCTAAAACCTCTCCATAATTCAAAGCTGACGAGCAAGAGGAACGAATGAGTTGTTTTGCTAAATAATCTCCTGCGTATGACAATGGTTTTTTGTCATAGAGCAGAATTATTTTGTCGCGAAATCCTCTAAACGCTCACTCAAATCAAATTTATTCTCGCTCATTTTTTGAATTTCAATTTAACTTCAGTTTGAATTTCAATTTCGATTTCAACTTCTTTGTTACATATATTTCACTTCATCAGGCAACTCGTAAAATGTTGGATGACGGTAAACTTTATCTTGTGCCGGTTCAAATAATTCGCCGTTGTGTTCTGGATTTGAAGCTGTGATGTTTTTGGATTCTACGACCCAAATACTGACACCTTCATTTCTTCTGGTGTACACATCGCGTGCGTTTTCCAAGGCCATTTCTGCATCTGCTGCGTGCAGACTTCCGAAATGACGATGTTCCAATCCGTTTTTACTTCTGACGAAGACTTCCCAAAGTGGCCACTGTTTCGTTGACATATATTATCTGGTTAAATTGAAATCGAAATTGAAGTTGAAATTGAACATCCTTCGATTTCAACTTCAATTTCATTTTCAAGCTCTTTATTAGACTACTTGTTTTTCTTTTCTGTTTGCTATCTTTTCGGCATGTGCCATGGCCGCATCACGAACCCATTCGCCACGCTCCCATGCGCCTACTCTTGCTTTCATGCGTTCTTTGTTCATTGGCCCATGACCTTTGACGACTTGCCAAAATTCGTCCCAATTAATTTCTCCAAAATCGTAGCTGCCACGTTCCTCGTTCCATTTTAAGTCGGGATCAGGAATGACCAATCCGATTAAATCTGCTTGTGGAACGGTTTGATCGATAAATTGTTGACGTAATTCATCATTGGTTTTACGTTTCAATTTCCATTTCATGGATTGCTCGGTATGCACGGATTCTGCATCTGTTGGCCCTAACATCATCAAACTTGGCCACCACCATCGGTTTAAGGCATCTTGCGCCATTTCCTTTTGTTCGGGCGTGCCACTCATCAATTTTATCATGATTTCATAACCTTGACGTTGATGAAAACTTTCCTCTTTACAAACCCTTACCATTGCTCTCGCATAAGGCCCGTAAGACGTGCTACACAACGGCACTTGATTGATAATAGCTGCACCATCAACCAACCAGCCAATGGCGCCCATATCGGCCCAAGTAACAGTTGGATAATTGAAAATGGAAGAGTATTTTGCTTTTCCAGAATGGAGTTGTTCGTATAATTCCTCACGGGAAATCCCTAAAGTTTCGGTGGCAGAATATAAGTATAAACCATGACCAGCTTCATCTTGGACTTTTGCCAACAAGGCTACTTTTCGTCGTAATGAAGGCGCTCTTGTAATCCAATTGCCTTCTGGAAGCATGCCCACAATTTCGGAATGCGCATGTTGAGACATCTGACGAATATGGGTCTGACGGTACTTTTCGGGCATCCAATCTTTAGGTTCGATTTTTTCGTCTCTTGCGATCCGTGCTTCGAACTGCTTTTCTAGATTTAAAATTTGTTCTTCACTCATGGTTCTTAATATTAGTGAAATGTTATTTAATGTTCGGAGTTGCGTTAGGGATTACTCGCTCATTCTTATTTGATATATAAGAGCTCGTGAATGCTCCGCATTTGAGGCCACATCCATTTTTGTTTTTCACAAAAAAGATATAGCGGAAAGCCCGACCCTTTTTAGGGTAACGCCCAAGTTAATATTCTAATTATACATCAAAATCAACCACGACCTTTTTACTCGTCGGCACGGCTTGACAGCTCAACACATAATTCTGCTCGACTTCCTTGTCGGCAAGTGCGTAATTCTTTTTCATTTTCACCGATCCTTCGATGACTTGACACTTGCAGGTGCTGCAAACGCCGCCTTTGCAAGCGAACGGCAAATCGGCTCCAGCAGCCAAGGCACCATCGAGAATAGTATCGAAATCGTCATCCATAATGAAATGAAATTCTTTTCCGCCATCAATAATGGTTACCTGCGTGCCATCAATTCTTTGTTCGAGGATATCGGCAATATGTTTATTTTCTTCAGCTGAACTGCCTGTAAAGAACAGTTCGTAATGAATATTATCCTTGGACATTCCTGCCGCTTGCAATTCGTCGCGAATCAAGAAAATCATCTCTTGAGGCCCGCAAATAAAGGCGTGGTGCGTATCGGGAACATCAATAAATGTGCGGGTCAATATTGCCAGTTTTTCTTTGTCAAAACGACCATTCAAAAATGGAATATCACGATGTTCTCTAGTTAAAAAATAAAACACCTGAAACCTGTCAAAGAACTCGTTTTTAAGTTGTTCGATTTCCTCCTTAAAGATAATGGATTTTACAGTTCGGTTCAAGTAAAACAGCTTAAACGTGCTGTTTGGCTCCTGGTGCAAATGGGTTTTGATGATGGATAACAACGGTGTAATCCCGCTCCCAGCAGCAAATGCGATGTAATTATTATGCGCTGCAACGTTGACACCCACCGTAAATTCGCCATGTGGTTCCATGACCTCGAGGGTGTCGCCTTTTTTTAATTCATAAAGCGCATAATTGGAAAAAACTCCATTGCGAATGGTTTTTACGGCCACTTTCCACTCACCATCCAAAGGACTTGAGCATAAAGAGTAATTGCGCCGAATATCCGCGCCATTGATTTGCTTTCGCAGCGTCAAATGTTGACCGTGTTTGTATTTGAATGCCTCCTTGAGATGATCAGGAACTTCAAAAGAAATGACGACGCAATCCTTTGTTTCCTTATAAATGTCGGCCACTTTCAGCTTGTGGAATTTTGCCATAATCCTGTCCCTAAGCCTTTCCAAAGGAAAGGACATAGGCGTTAAATTTAATTAGTTGTCCTTTTATCAAAACCTACAAGGTTAAAAAAGCTTGTAAGCCTCAAACTAACACTTGTTAGTTTGAGTGACAAATTTACAAAATTAATTATTAACTATTTGTTAATTCCGTAGATGAGGACATCACTCAGATTTTGGGTTAACTCTTTAAGATTAATTTCCTCCTTTTTGGGGATCCATAAATACAGTGAACGCAGGGTAGAAAGTATTGAAAACATTACGACTTCTGCATTTGTCTCGATGATTTCACTGGAGGAAATTCCAGTTTTAATAATATCCACAAAATCTTGCTCATATTTTTTTCGGAGTTGCAAATAATACTCCAATTGATCTTCTAAATGCATCCAATCATTGTTTAAGGATGCCATACCATAGGTGTTATTCGTCGTAATATGGACATGAAGCTCGACAATCAACTTCAACTTTTCGATGGTGCTATGCTTTGATTTTTTAATCAAATCCATGCCTTGTGTAAATTCTTCGGCCAACGAAATGATGATGGCTTTTAAAATATCCTGTTTGGAATTGATATGATTGTAAAGGCTGGCAGCTTTCATGCCCATTGCCGTCGCCAAATCGCGCATGGTTACCGCACTATAGCCTTTTTCTTTAAAAAGTTTGGTGGCTGTAACTATAATTTCTTCTCTGCGTGTAACTTCTGTAACCAAGGGTTCTAATTTAAAATTCTAAGTTTGTCAATAATATGTAAATTTAAACAAAAGAAAACTATGGGAATTTTTGATTTTTTATTCGGGAACAAAAAGAAAAACATAAAGGAATTTTTAGACAAAGGCGCCATCATTTTGGATGTCAGAACCAAAGGAGAATGGGATAATGGTCATATTGAAAGCGCCA
Organism: Gelidibacter sp.; assembly: GCF_053579655.1. Lineage (NCBI taxonomy): Bacteria > Pseudomonadati > Bacteroidota > Flavobacteriia > Flavobacteriales > Flavobacteriaceae > Gelidibacter > Gelidibacter sp. Next base: position 58,489 of record NZ_JBMDWE010000023.1, read on the forward strand.
AACACATTCCGTTGGATCAGTTGAGAAATAACGTTGCAAAAATCCAGAAAATGAACAAACCTGTTATCACCTGTTGTGCAAGCGGCGCACGTTCAGGTCAAGCAACGCAAATTTTAAAATCGAATAATATTGAGGCTATAAATGGTGGTGGATGGTCGAGTTTGCAGAGGAAAATCCTCTCCTAAATCCTCCGAAGGAGAGGACTTTTTAAGTAGATCAAATTGTGATGTTAGCGCACTGATTATCAAACACCGCTTCTAAGTCTTAAAGTTTGATGTTTTGTAAATCGTCAGATGATTTGATGGAATTACCTTCATACTGCAGTGTCCATCCCAAAGTATTTGTTAAAATAAAGAATTTTGACAATTCACTGATCAAACGATTTTGCGCGTTACTCTTTAAGTTAGAGGCTTCGATTTTTTTCATCAGCTGCCCGTTCACTTTATCCTTGATCTTATTATAATCTTCCGCTTTAAACGGATTTAGGAAATCGGCGGTTACATCATAATATTCAAAATCGGGGCTGATCTTGATCTCTTCTTTTGGAATGCTTAAAATTTTGAGCGTTTTGGTACTTTCATCCACTTCATATTCTATCTGGCTCAAATCATATGAAACCGTGACGTCAGCATTAACAACTACTAAAGCTTTCTTTTCCACATTGACCAAATTGGCAAAAACGGCCTTGGAGTTTTTATAGGTAAACACTTGACTGAAATGCCCTTCCGTGACCACCAATTTGCTCACATTTCGGATTTGCTCTTGTATGAGTGCAGAATTCTCATGCAGTATGGTTTCTTCCTTATCGTTAAAAAAATAACGATACCCAAACATGACCAACAAAACCAAAATTAAAACATATAGGAGTTTCCGCATTTTCTTAGAGCTATTTATTTAAAACATTCAATCCCGAAGCTTCGGGATTGAAAAATTTATAGTTTGGAGATTTTACTTTGTTTTGAGTTCTAATTTTTCTGCAAAATAATCACAGAAATCCCGCATGGTGGCGGTCATTTTTTCATCTTCAGTGGCACGATGGAAGGTATTGCTCATTTCGACCAAGGTTTGATGAAAAAACAACTTCATTTCATCTACGGGCATATCTTTAGTCCAAAGATCGATACGCAACGTTTCTTGTGCTTCACTATCCCAAACTGAAAGCATCATCGCTTTAGCTTCTTCATTTTTGATGCCACCATCTTGAGCAGTCCAGCTCAATTTTTCAGGCACTCGATTTTCATCCAATTCAACGAATAATTCGATAGTTGATTTTATAGTATTTGACATTATTTACGGGGTTTATATTTAGAATTATTAAAAATATCTTCAGCATTCATTTTCAACATATCCATGAAGCTGACCTCATTGTTTTTCATGTAAGACCTAACGATTTGCCAACCGATGTACTGACCGATTCTGTCTGGAGACTCACTATCCAGTTCCAAATAAAATTTTGAAAAAGGAGCATCTGCAATAAATCGGCCTGCCAAACTATTATCGGTACTGAACAAAAGTTCGCGTTCAATAAAGTAGCGCCACACTTCACTTTCATTTTCTATAACCCATTCCAGTTGCGCCTCGGTATAGCCTATTTTTTCAGCATCTGACTTAAACGGGATCATTTTATCCTTAAAATAGAGCTCCTTACCATAGTAAATCATATCATCCAAAAGCGTCTTTGATTTATTTTGAAGAATATAATGTTCTGAATAGTCTGAGGCCAAATCACTCACAATTTGAGACCGCTCCATTCTTAAGGTCAAATACCTCTGAATACCTTCATAGAAATGATGATCAGCGCCCAAATAAGTATCTAAAGAAATCAGTACAATGGTATCTGTTACAATGGTTTTATTTCGATAATCCACATCTGAAGTGACCGTAATAATGCGCGGCACTTTAAATATTTTATCATAATATTTCAAATGTTGAAAAAGCGATCTAATATCGTCTTCCACATCATCAAACTTGGCAAAGGTTTTTTTGACTTCACTCGACAGCTCCTTCTGCAGCGTGTCATTCATGCGCTCAATCCATATAGAATCAGGAATGCGCTCTGAAAATAAAAAAGGATAGGCGGCTTTCAATTTTGGCAAATCCGCTGGTTTAGCGTCCGCAAAAGCCAAATCAAAACGCTCCACATTAACGTCAACATCAATTTTAGAAATTTCACTTTCCAGTTGATTGTCTTTTTTACAAGCGTTAAAAAAAAGCAAAAGGACAATTAGAAAACCGACATTCTTCATAGATGATTTTTAAAGGTCTTTAATTTTTATTACTTCAGTGTTTACTTTATTTTTGTTGTACAAAGGTAGTATTCTTTGTGTTAAATCTTCCTAAAATGCAAACAGAAAAAGTTATTGATCACATTGTAAACTGGTTAAAAGAGTACGTCTCCAACGCTCATGTCAATGGTTTTGTTGTCGGAATTTCTGGCGGAATTGATTCTGCAGTAGTCTCTACATTATGTGCCAAAACAGGTTTGGATGTTTTATGTATTGAAATGCCTATACATCAACCAGAAAGCCATGTATCCAGAGGTCAAGAACACATTAAACAGCTCAAAGCCAATTTTCCAAATGTGTCGGATAATTTAGTGGATTTAACGCCCGTTTTTGAAGAATTTAAAAGACAGGTTTCTTTAGATGGAAAACCAGATATAGTCGACATGGCGCTTGCCAATACACGTGCGCGCTTAAGAATGACGACGCTTTATTACCATGCCGGATTAAAAGGCTTATTGGTTGCAGGAACAGGAAACAAGATTGAAGACTTTGGCATTGGGTTTTACACCAAATATGGTGATGGCGGCGTCGATTTAAACCCCATCGCAGATTTGCTGAAAACCGAGGTTTACGCCATTGCCAAGGCATTGGGCATTACGGACTCTATTATTAATGCAGCGCCAAGTGATGGCCTGTTTGGCGATGATAGAAGTGACGAAGATCAAATTGGCGCGTCTTATTCCGAATTGGAATGGGCGATGGAAATGAAAGAAAACGGTAAAACTGCAACTGACTTCGAGGACAGAAAACGTGAGGTTTTTGAACTCTTTTCAAGACTCAATAAAATCAATCAGCATAAAATGATTCCGATTCCAATATGCAAAATCCCTAAAAATTTAAAATAATCTCAACTATCATTCCTATAATTGATTGAATGTTCACGAAACTTATTGAGTTTCGTGTTTTTTTTTATATATTTACGTAGGACATCTCCCAATCCTGAACTGACCTTCTTACGTACACTTACTTACGTAACCAATTTAATAATAGAACATTATGATTAAGGTTTTGGTTGTTGACCACCATCCCATTGTCAGAGCAGGATTAAAACTACTTTTTGACACGGATCCAGATATTGAAGTCGTTGGAACTATTGGAACGGGTATTGAAATTTTTGAATTTATCCGACGCTTTCCTGTTGATGTTATAATCTCTGAAATTGATTTGCCCGAGCTGAATGGCATTACCGCTTTAAGAGCCATTAAAAAAGAGCATACCGACTTAAAAGTGATCATGTTCAGTCATCATCCTGAAGAAATTTATGCTATCAGCACGATTAAAGCAGGTGCCTCTGGTTATCTTTCAAAATCAGTGGATACTAAAACCATTAAGGAGGCGGTATTAAAAGTGTATAATGGTGGTATCTATTTGAGTGAGAACATGGCCAAACACTTGAATTATGATGACACCAAGAACAGCAAAAGCAAACTTTACAAACGTCTATCGACCAGAGAAGTCGAAGTATTGAAATTATTATCGTCCGGAAAGAAAAACAAGGAAATTGCTCAAGAGCTCGACATCAACGAAAAAACGGTCAGCACCTATAAAGCGCGGCTTTTCAAAAAACTGAATGTGACCAATTTAGTAGATTTGATTCATCAAGCAAAACATATAGGCACCGTTTAAATTTTGCCACCCACTACTTTTCCGAGTTTTTTTGACAAGAGTGTTTTTAGTCTTAAGTAGTCTCTAACATCTTCCATTACGGCGAGCGTATTTACATCGGGCTTTCTCGTTTCGTTTTGGTATTCCACAACTTTTTGATCTATTAGAAAACATCTTAAACTCAAAATCGTTTGAGTAACCAATTGTGCGATACTCTCATTTTTTTCTTTGGGAACGATATGATTTCGCTCCCAATCATGCAATACATAACGCTCATCATCCATCAAAATAGTGGTCACTTCATTGGCCATGTTCTGATCGAGCTTATTAATAAAGTCCTTTAGCTGAAAGTCTGTGGCTTGGTGCAGCGCATCAATAATAACATAATATAAATTTTTGAAGCGCTCGTCAGAAAACTGCATTTCATCTTCCTGCAAGTCTAAATAGATTTTCTCAAATACTTTTGCTTGCTGAATGACAGGTTCCATTTTTAATTCGCCTGTTTTCTCATCTTCTTTCATGACCAAGTCCTCAAAATCTTCAGTTTCGTTGCCATAAAGCAATAAGATCTCGATGATTTTTAGCTCCAATTCATATTGATGATTGACTTTCTTTGCGGCCGGTTCTGATCTAAAAACTTCAAAAGGCACTTGATTTGGATCAGGTGGCCTGCTCAATTCCTTACTTTCTTTATTATTGATTTGCGCTAAAGTGGTAAATAAGACCTGCTCGCTAATGTCCATGATATTCGAACATTCCTTCACATAAATCTCACGCTTAATAGGATCAGGAATTTTTGAAATACTATTGACGATTTCCCGGATGGTATCCGCCTTTTTTATAGGATCGTTTTTGGCATCTTCAACCAACAACGAGGCTTTAAACTGAATGAAATCCATGGCCTTGTCATGAAGATAAGCGGAAAGCTCTTCAAAGGTATTTTTTCTTGCAAAGCTGTCCGGATCTTCGCCCGCGGGAAAAGAACAAACCTTAACATTCATTCCTTGCTCCAAAATTAAATCGATACCTCTTACCGAAGCTCGCAATCCCGCAGCATCCCCATCAAAAAGCACCGTGATATTTTTGGTTAAACGATTAATCAATCGAATCTGCTCGGGCGATAAAGCCGTTCCCGAAGATGCGACCACATTCTTAACGCCTGTTTGGTGGAATTGGATCACATCCGTATAGCCTTCTACCAAAAAACAATTGTCTTCTTTGGCGATAGATTGCTTGGCATGATATAATCCATACAGAATTTTACTCTTATGATACACTTCACTTTCAGGCGAATTCAGATATTTTGCCGCTTTTTTATCAGCTCCCAAGATTCGGCCTCCGAAACCTAAAACCCGTCCGCTCATACTTTGAATCGGAAACAAGACTCGACCTTTAAAGCGATCAAAACGTTTGTCATCCTTAACAATGGTCAATCCTGTTTTTTCAAGAAATTCGAGTTTGTAACCCTTTTTTAAAGCTTCATCCGTAAAGGCTTGCCATTCATCAAGTGCATAGCCCAAATCAAAGGTCTTTATGGTTTCAATGGTAAACCCACGCTCCTTAAAATAACTTAAGCCAATGGCTTTTCCTTGATCGGTTTTATGAAGCACTTTTTGGAAGTATTCACTGGCAAACTCGTTGACCAAAAAGAGACTTTCCCGTTCATTGGCTTCTTCTTTTTGCTCATTGGTCTGTTCGGTTTCCTCTATTTCAATATTGTATTTTTTGGCAAGATATCTGATCGCTTCAGGATAAGTGAAATGCTCATGCTCCATGATGAAAGTCACCGCATTTCCGCCTTTGCCACTACTAAAATCTTTCCAAATTTGCTTTACCGGACTCACGACAAAACTCGGCGAACGCTCGTCACTAAACGGACTTAAACCTTTATAATTACTGCCCGCTTTTTTGAGATTGACGAAATCGCCAATAACCTCTTCAACGCGAGCGGTTTCAAATACTTGTTCTATGGTGGATCTTGAAATCAAAGCTTAGTAGTAATTTTTTTGTAAAAATAGGACAATCAAAATTCATAAAGGACATATATTGCCGATGAGTTTATCGAAAAAAAATCAATTCCGTCCAGTTCTTAAGATAAATATAAACACTGACTTTACCGAAGATAATGCCATTTACATCATTAGCGTTGGCAGCAACATTTAAAATTAAAACAATGAAAAAAACACCTCGTTTTACAAGTAGATTAAGAACTAATATCGTTGAAGTACCAGAAATTATCAATACCTGTTCTGGAATCTATGTATTTGGTCAGCTATTAAAATCTTTTTTATTCAGTACTGATGTGGCGATCATCCGAAATACAAATTCCAACGCTATTATTGCAGTATATCCATTTACGCCGCAGCCCTTAATTTCTCATGCTTTGATTTTAGCGGCAGACAAACCTATCTTTTGTGGTGTCGGCGGCGGCATAACCACAGGCGATCGATCCATAGATCTTGCCATTGACGCAGAGTTCCAAGGTGCCTTAGGCGTGGTATTAAATAAACCTACGCCGAATGATTTGATCAAAAGATTAAAAGAAAAAATAGACATTCCAGTCGTCATTACCGTGGTTTCAGAAAATGACGATATCGAGGGACGCATAAAAGCTGGCGTCGATATTTTTAACGTGTCAGGCGCTGAAAAAACGTCGGATATTATAAAAAGAATCAGAGATATTAATAGCGATGTGGCGATCATTGCAACTAGCGGGAGATCTGATGATACTATTCAACTGGCCATTGAATCGGGAGCCAATGCCATTTCTTATACGCCTCCGACTACTGCAGAGTTATTCAAGGACATCATGATTCGCTATCGGAATGAATAAGTTTTTTGAACCATCAAGATCATTTAGGTATTAAGAAAATTAAGTCGTGTTGTTTTTAACTCAACCCTTAATGTCCTAAATTCCTTAATTTTTTCTTAATGGTTATATTTTTTTGAACCATTAAGGGATTAAGAAAATTAAGGTGCACTACTTTTTAAGGCAGCGCTTAATGAACTTAACTCCTTAATGGTTTAATTTTTGATTGTATTCCTTGAAACCTTAAGTGATTAATCTAAAGATCCCAACGCAGGCCCAAGGAAATATTATGCTGTGGCGTGACTTGATCCTTAAACAGTTCGTTCAGATTATATTTGGCATACACACTAAAATCTCCTACGCCAATATAACCGCTCAAACCATATACAAAATTGGACGTGTTGTAATCATTTTTTAATTTATCTTTTTGATTGCTACCATTCTCTCGGTATTTCAGTTTTTGCTGAGTGCTCAGATTAACCCCAGCGAAACCTCCAAGTCCAATCTTGAATTGATTAGCCGTAAAATACCTGATTCGATCATCATAGGTTTCTTTTTTTGAAGGCCCGAACTCAAAATGCAATGGAACGACCAAACTCGTAGTTCTGAATTTTGATTTCTTCAAATCCAATGGAAATTCTTCGAGCGTGGTTTCATTTCCATGATCCACAAAATAAAGATTATCTTTTATGGACAATTTATTCCACTGTAATGACAACCCATAATTGACCCTCACAAAATTTGAGTTTTTAAGTAATCGTGTATTCCACAGCCAACCCAGTTCCACAAAACCGGAACCGCCGATTTTATACGGGGAATCTTCTAAGCTTTGACCGTCAATGAGTGTGTTGTTAAAACCGATGGCGAATAAGAATTGGTTTTCAGTTCTGATATCATATTTAACTGGCTTATTGCTACCTTTTATGTAAAGTCCATTTTTTTTGCTAAATGAAGCTAGGAGATCGCTCTTCGTATTTCCATACGTTTGATAGGATTCGTCATTTCTCATAAGTAGATCAATTTGGTGGTCAATCATAGCCAGTCTACTCTCAATGTTTAATGCTCTTTTCTTAGCTGCTTCTTGTTTCAGTGCATCTGCTTTTGCTTTGGTGATTTTGCCCTTTTCCAATTGTTGATTAATGACTTCAACTTCGGATTTTAAGAGATTCCTTTCCTGTATGGCAATGGTGTCCTTATACTTTTCGAGATGCTCAAGTCGAATATCTTTGAGGGTTCTCTGAATAGTGTCCTGTGCGTGAACGTTGCTTAAAATGAGGCATAAGCTTGCCAGCACAATGATTTTTACAATTGTGTTCATAATGTTCGATTTTTGATTGATGAATTTTACTTTTGACTCTAAGATTAGCTTCGCTAAATCTGAGATTCCTGCCTGTGCAGGAATTCGGTTAATTATTCCGCTCTGCGACTGCCGTTATTACGGTTTCATAACTATTTTTTAAAGCTTCAAAGATTTTATCTCTAAACGATTTTTGCAAATCTGTTTCAACGTCTTGTAAAAGAGCGCTGGCATCCACCGTTCTCGTGCCCTCTTTTAAGATGGTTTGGAAAGTAATTTCCCTTTGGGCTTTTTGCAATAAAGCATCAATATCCGCGTCAGTTACCGTTTGGCCCTTGCTTTTCAAATCGTTTATTTGAGCAACAATCTCTGAGACTTTTTGATCTTCCAAGGTTTCTTTTTGACCGATTATTTCTAAAGACTCAAATGATTCTTGATTTTCATTTTTAGCAACGGCAAGATTTTGTTGTGTAGAAGTTGTTATATTTTTTTCGTTCGTTAAGAGTTCCTTTTTAGAGGCATTCCTTTCAAAAGACTCTGGAATTCCAACCTCTTGATTGGTCTTCACCAATTGCCTTTGTTCTGATGACTTCTCCATCGGTTGAATATGTTCCTCCATTTTTTGTTCTGTGTCAACTAAAACCGGATTTTGAGTGTCAAATGTGTTGTCATTAAAAAACAAAGTGATCATAAACAAAATAGCAACAACGCTAGCCGCAACACCCATCCACAAATACACCACTTTCCCTTTCTTTTTATCCGTGGCATCCAATCGGTCTGCCAAGGCATTCCATGAGGTGTCAGAGGGTTCGATGGTTCGTTTCTCAAGCGTCTCCTTAATATTATCTTCCCATTTCATCTGTCATAGTATTTATAAGGTTTGACTTATTAATTTTCTCCTGCAAAAGCTGTCTGGCTTTATACAACTGCGATTTTGAAGTGCCTTCATTGATATTCAACAAACTTGCAATTTCGCGATGTTTGTATCCTTCAATAGCATACATGACAAACACCATTTTATAGCCTTCAGGTAATTCGTCAATATATTGTTGAATCTCATTCACTTCGATGGCCGTTTGAATGTTGTTGATCTGTTCATGATGGACTTCAACATCTTCGACAGAAAACTCAATCTTCTTTTGTTGTCTTAAAAAGGAAATCGCTTCTCTGACCATGATTTTCCTGAGCCAGCCTTCGAAACTGCCTTCATTCTTGAAATTCGTCAGATGGGTAAAAGCTTTAAAAAATCCGTTCAACATGACATCTTCTGCCTTTTGAAGATCCTTTACATAATATCGACAAACGCTCAACATTTTTGGCGCATGCGTTTCATAAAGCATGTGTTGCGCTTCACGATTGTTTTTAGACGCTTTTTTTATAAGCTCGATATTGTTGTTATGTAATTGAATGACTTTCAAAAATTGGTTTATTAGGTCTTCTATTTATAAAGACGCAAAAGATGTGCAAAAGGTTGCCTGGGATTTTTGTTGGTTGTGGGGTTGTTTGTTGTTGAATTGTCGACTGATAAACGCAAAAACATATATGTCAACATATTACAAATAAAAATAACAACAATGTTTTTTTGAAAAAAATGCAGATACTTTAATAATAACCATATAAAAACTTCAAGCTCCGCGCTTCAAGCTTCATGCTTTCCCCTACTTCTTCCGATCAATCACATAATTGACCATGAGCAATAAAGAAGCTTTAAATTCAGATTCTGGATAGGTATCTAAAAGCACTAAAGCTTCTTCCTGAAATTCTAGCATCTTAGAAACGGCGTAATCCAGTCCGCCTTTACTTTTCACAAAAGCAATGACTTCTTTAACACGTTTTCTATCCTTATTATGTTTTTTGACCGAATTGATCAGCCAGGATTTTTCCTTTTTAGAAGAATTATTCAGAGCATAAATAAGTGGCAAGGTCATTTTTTGTTCCTTGATATCGATACCTGTCGGTTTGCCGATCGCTTCATTGCCATAATCAAACAAATCGTCCTTAATTTGAAAGGCCATACCGATAAGTTCTCCAAATTTGCGCATGGTTTCCACATCAGGCGAATTTGGTTTTACGGAAGCTGCACCGAGACTACAACACGCTGCAATGAGCGTTGCCGTTTTTTGACGGATGATTTCGTAATAAATGTCTTCAGTAATGTCCAGTTGACGTGCTTTTTCGATTTGAAGAAGTTCGCCTTCACTCATCTCCCGAACGGCTACGGAAATAATTTTCAGAAGATCAAAATCATTATTATCAATGGAAAGTAATAAACCTTTAGACAGAAGATAATCGCCAATAAGAACGGCAATTTTATTTTTCCATAAGGCGTTAATGGAGAAAAACCCACGGCGTCTGTTGCTGTCATCGACAACGTCGTCATGCACTAAGGTTGCAGTGTGGATTAATTCAATAACCGCAGCACCTCTATAAGTGCGTTCGCTAACATTCCCATTATTGACCATTTTCGCGACCAGAAACACAAACATAGGTCGCATTTGCTTGCCTTTTCTATTGACAATAAAAGTGGTAATCCTATTTAAAAGCGCCACTTTTGAAGACATTGAAAGGAGGAACTTTTGTTCAAAAAGTTCCATTTCATAGGCAATAGGTTGCTTTATTTGTTCTTCAATTTTCAAAGGGATGTGGTCATGCGGATTTCTACAGCAAACGTACTAAAAACGGGAATGATATGCTATTTTAAAGCTTAGAAAGTCGTGCTAAAAAGGCCTGAATACACGTTTTTGATAAATTCTTTAGGGTAGTAAAGATGTTTGAAGTCTATTTCAGAAAAGAAACAAGATTACCGCGTTCCTAGAATATAGACTTGGATAGGCAATTTATAAAAACATCATCCTTAGATTTTAACACGAAGTTAAAATGGTGTATTTAAAAAACTTCTGCTTGAAGAAAGTCTTTTGAAAATCAGACTAACCATTCAGAACTAGAAAAATTTAGCTTTTATTCGCCAGTTGACCACAGGCCGCGTCGATATCCTTACCTCTGGAGCGCCTTACCGTAACGGTAATATTGCTAGCTTCCAGCATGGAAATATACATCTCCAAAGCCGCATTATCCGCTTGTTGAAACTGGCCGTCATCAATAGGATTATATTCGATCAAATTGACCTTGCTTGGCGCGAATTTGCAGAATTGAATCAGCGCTTCCACATCTCTTTTGGTGTCATTAATCCCATCCCAAACCACATATTCATAGGTGATGGTGTTTTTTGTTTTGGCATACCAATATTCCAAAGCTTCCCTTAAATCAGAGAGTGGAAAATTAGCATTGAAAGGCATGATGGAAGTCCGGATTTCATCAATCGCAGAATGCAGAGAAACGGCGAGACCAAATTTCACTTCATCATCGGCCATTTTCTTGATCATTTTAGGCACGCCCGAAGTGGACACGATGATGCGTTTTGGAGACATCCCCAAACCTTCTGGAGACGTAATTTTATCAATGGCTTTTAGTACATTATTATAGTTCATGAGTGGTTCTCCCATCCCCATAAATACGATATTGCTTAAAGGTCGGTTGAAGTATAATCGGCTTTCTTTATCAATAGCGACGACCTGATCAAAAATTTCATCAGGATTGAGATTCCTCATGCGTTTGAGTCGTGCTGTGGCACAGAATTTACAATCGAGACTACAGCCCACTTGCGATGATACACACGCTGTAGTACGGCTTTTTGTTGGAATCAATACCGATTCCACGATCAGACCATCATGCAAACGAATGGCATTTTTAATGGTTCCGTCGTTGCTACGTTGCATTTGATCCACTTCAATATGATTGATAACGAAATGATCTTCCAACATCTGTCGGGTTTCCTTGGAAATGTTGGTCATGTCTTCAAACTTGTGAGCGCCTTTGCTCCACAGCCATTCATATACCTGATTCCCTCGGAATTCTTTATCACCTTGCGTGACGAAAAATTCGCGAAGTTGTTCTTTACTTAATGCTCGTATGTCTTTTTTTGTTATTTCCATTGCAGTTGCAAAAATAGTGAAAGGATTGACGCATTTTTGATAAGGTCATCTTAAAGTTTGAAAAAGAGCGAAGTTGCTTGCCCGTCCGTAGCTTTTGTGGAGGCGGGAAATCGAAATTGAACTTGAACTTGAACTTGAAACAAGAAACCTGAAACCTGAAACCCTAAAACGAAAAGCCCCATCATAACGACGAGGCTTTATCTGTATAAAATATATTATTTATAGGATCAACATCGCGTCTCCATAAGTATAGAAACGGTATTTTTCCTTAACAGCCTCTTCGTAAGCTTTCTTTATGAAATCATGACCTGCAAAAGCAGAAGCCATCATTAATAATGTCGATTTTGGTGTATGGAAATTGGTAATCATACAGTTGGCAATACTAAAGTCATACGGAGGGAAAATAAATTTATTAGTCCAACCTGAAAACTCATTCAGCGTTCCATTTGAAGATACTGCACTTTCAATAGCACGCATCGCCGTTGTACCTACAGCACAAACTCTTTTTTTATGAGATTTGGCATTATTGACAATATCAGCTGCTTCCTGAGTAACGAATGCCTCTTCACTGTCCATTTTATGTTTGGACAAATCTTCAACCTCAACCGGGTTAAACGTGCCTAAACCAACGTGAAGTGTTACTTCAGCAAATTCAATACCTTTAATCTCCAAACGCTTTAATAAATGTTTAGAAAAATGCAAACCTGCTGTTGGCGCAGCAACAGCTCCTTCTTTTTTAGCAAAAATAGTTTGATAGCGCTCTTCATCTTCTGGCTCAACCTCTCTTTTGATATATTTAGGAAGAGGTGTTTCTCCAAGCTCAGTTAATTTTTGGCGGAATTCTTTATAAGAACCATCGTACAGGAAACGCAAAGTACGGCCTCTGGAAGTCGTGTTATCAATAACCTCAGCAACTAAAGTCTCATCATCTCCAAAATACAATTTGTTACCAATACGTATTTTACGCGCCGGGTCAACCAAAACATCCCAAAGACGCTGCTCTTCATTTAGCTCTCTCAATAAGAACACTTCAATTCTCGCACCTGTTTTTTCTTTATTACCATATAAACGCGCCGGAAAAACCTTTGTATTATTAAGGATCATCACATCGCCTTCATCAAAATAATCGATAATATCCTTGAATAATTTATGCTCAATCGTCTGCTTCTTTCTGTCCAAGACCATCAAACGAGCTTCATCTCTGTTTTCGGCTGGGTATTCAGCTAATAATTCATCTGGAAGTTTAAAACCAAAGTGGGATAATTTCATACGTTTATATTTAATTTTTTTAAATGTTCAGATCTATCTGCCGACAGATCTCAAGAATCCATTTTCTATCACACGAGTAATGGGCACTAATTTATAAGTGCTTTATAACGCGCTATATAGATTTTTTTGCAAGCTGCAAATATACGACCTCAAAGTAGGCGTTGTCAAGTAAATGACCGTTTATTATTTTGCTATTTTAAAACCGATAGCTTTGAGGTCTTCCCAAAAGGTCGGATAGGATTTTGAAACAACCATGGCATCCTCGATTTGAAGGTTAGTTTTTAAACCTAACGGAGCAAAGGCCATCGCCATTCTGTGGTCGTGATACGTACCAATAGCCACATGATCAGTGATGTTGGCAGAAGATTTCAACTTTAAAGAATCATTTGTGATTTCAACCTGCGCCCCCAATTTTTCAAGTTCGGTTTTTAAGGCAACAAGTCGGTCGGTCTCTTTTATCTTTAAGGTATGAAGTCCAGTAAGATGACAGCCAACTCCCAAGCCAAAACAGGTCACGGCGATAGTTTGTGCGATGTCTGGCGCGTTTTTAAGTTGGCAGTCGACAGTCTGCAGTAGGCAGTCGGTCTTTTTTGAAAGGGTAATAGAGTTATTGTCGAAGGTTGTGACCACACCAAAATCGGTGTAAATAGTTGCCAAAACAGAATCCCCTTGTAAGCTATCTTTTTTGTAGGATGATAAAGTAATTTCTGTTCCCACCGGAGCTAATGCGACAATACTGTAAAAATAAGACGCCGATGACCAATCGCTCTCAACCGTCAAGGCTTTTTGATACGCGTTCAGACTTTTAAGCGGGCTTACTTTTATCTTATTGTTCTCAAAACTGGTTTCAACCGCAATTTGGTTAAGCAAATCCAAAGTCATGTTGATATAAGGCACGGAGGTAATTTCGCCTTCTAAAGTTAATTCCAATCCGTTGTTTAATTTTGGAGCAATCAACAAAAGCGCTGAAATATATTGACTACTCACGTTGGCCTTTAAAGTCACTTGATCTTTTAGAAGAGATTTACCGTTGATCCTTAAAGGCGGACAACCTTCAGCCTCCAAATAGGAAATATCAGCACCTAGCGCATTCAAAGCTTCAACTAAGACTTGGATTGGGCGTTCTTTCATTCGTGCCGATCCCGTAATCGTGATCTCTCTACCTTCTTGAGTCGAAAAAAATGCCGTCAAAAAACGCATCGCCGTTCCCGCATGATTGATATCAATTAGGTTTGATGTGGATTTCAATGCTTTTTGCATCACTTCTGAATCGTCAGAATTGGAGACATTCTGAATCTGCAATTCTGGATACAGCGCTTGCAAAAGCAATAATCTGTTGGACTCACTTTTTGAGCCGGTGATAACGATTTTAGGGGGATTTTCTACAAGCGTAGATTTATGAAGAGTTAACAACATTAGATTTTTGATTTACGATTTTTGATTTACGATTCACGAAATTAGAAAAGCTATGGCACAAAAGCACGAATAATAAGACATTTCTTGTTTGAACAGTAAGATCAAGTTAAAATTGAAGTTGAAGTTGAAATTGAAGTCGAAAACGATCAATGGTAATTTTGAAAATTTACATTATGATTTAAGTTACAACGATTGAAAACGAATAATGACCTGCCCGAACATTCCTTTTCGGAATGGGCGGGATAACGAATAACGAATAACGAATAACGAATAACGAATAACGAATAACGAATAACGAA